>NZ_JALUFF010000018.1 GCF_027052235.1 Thermococcus sp. | reverse complement strand
ATATAAAGAAAAATTAAAAGTTTATAATATAAAATTAATTTAACATAATTATAGTAAAAAATCCCAAAAATTTACCATTAAGGATAATTAAAGTGGATATCTATGCTCAATAGTGCTCCCGCGAAGGACAGATAACCCTTTCGGAGATGCAGGTAGAGAGTTAAGAATCTTAAAAATCAGGGAATTTGAGTTTCTAGAAAAGCTCATATCAACACAAAGTGGGTTACAATGTAAGGTAGTATTATTGGAAAAGGAAGTGGGAATCAATGCTCTTCTTGCAGAACACATAGAGCTCAGAATAATAGGTGGCTTTCAGGCTTAGGTTTGGGGGCGCTATTCCTATTCCCCCGCTACTTCCGCCAGTTCCCTTCAATTCAATGTACTTTTATGTTCGCGCAAATTAGATATAAGGTACATTATATCTAATTTGCGCGAACATAAAAGTACATTGAATATGTCCGGGAGAGAGCCGTGAGCCCGAGGGGATTCTAGCTCTCACTACTAAATAACAGACCACCCACTATAGCCTTGAGGCTGCCTAAAAGGACACACCCGTGTTTTGATAGTGAGGTAGAGCTGGAACCCCCACACAGTTAATAGCCGGGGGAGATCAGTTAAGACTACTTGAAGCTAAGGGATTCAGTTCTTCTGTACCAGCTACGAGAGGCCTATTGGAAGGCCAACTTAGTAGAACAATATACGTCCTGATCATAGGGAGCCCTCAAACACTGGATGCCACTAGTCCACTCGAACGAACAGAAGACCCAGAAGATTCTGCATACAGCAAGCTTGGGAATAACTGGTTGCAATTACCATCAACACACAGATTTTGTCATGGTGACTACTCGTTGGACACCCGGCACGCGCCAACCGCACCATAACTACCTTTAATTGTAACCCAATTTTGGGATAAAGATGCCGGCTCTCACAATTCAAAAGGCCTGTTTCTGAGAAGGACATCAGTACGGCCTCCCCCAGGGCTCCATATATTGAGGTTGTGTCGGTTTTACTCTATAATCACGTTAAAAATTCAAAGATTTTAACACTTCTATTTATGAGAAAACACGCAGATTTATTAAACCTAAAAAATTATGAATTTAAATTTTAAAAATAAAGCAAGGTTAAAATATACTAAAAATTAGTTTTTTAGAGGGTATTTAACTAAACACTATAAAAAGTTAGAATTCTCCGAAAATTTTGAGAGTTAGTTTGCATGTGAAGAGGAAGACCGTAAAAAGACAGGAGAAACCATGAAAAGGGAATTAAAGACCTCAAAGACCCTCTTCGCGTTCTTTCTCTTCTATGAAGGCAATTACGTTGTCCACTATCTGAGGTGCCAACCCAATGTAGTTTTCAGGCTTTAGGGAAGCTATATCCTCATCGCTGAGGAATCTCCTAACTTCCCCGCTCTCCCTCGCGACCTCGAGGAGGTCTCTCCCCTCGCTGAAGGCCTTCATGGCCAATCTCCTAACTAGTTCGTGCGCCTCCTGCCTTCCCATGCCCTTCTCAGTGAGCTTGAGCATCAAGGGCTCGGCCATTATCAGGTTGTTTGTCATGTAGAGGTTGCGCTCTATGTTTTCCGGGAAGAACTCAAGACCGCTAAGGACCTCTATGGTGTTCTTCAGCATCTCATCGAGCAAGATAAAGCTTTCGGGGAGGATAACCCTCTCCACCGAGGAGTTCGTCAGGTCTCTCTCGTGCCAGAGCGGGTTGTTCAACAAAGCCGGAATCACGTTGGAGTAAAGAACCCTGGCGAGGCCACTCACCTTCTCGCTCCTTATTGGGTTCCTCTTGTGGGGCATCGTGGATGAACCAACCTGTCTCTCGCCAAAGGGCTCGCTGAGCTCTAGGATTTCAGTCCTCTGTAGGTTCCTTATCTCAAGGGCTATCTTGTCGAGGGTGGAAGCGACGATTGCTAAGAAGGCCATTAGCTCTGCGTAAACGTCCCTCTGAATTATCTGGTTGCTTATCCTCGCGGGCTTTAGCCCAAGGTCTTCCATGACAAGTTTTTGTATCTCAAGTCCCTTGTCACCGAAGCTCGCCATTGTGCCGACTGCACCGCTCATCTGGCCAACTAAAACCCTCTCCTTGAGTTCGTTGAGTCTGTCAATGTGCCTCTGAACCTCGTCGAGCCATATCGCGAACTTCATTCCATAGGTGGTCGGAACCGCGTGCTGGCCGTGGGTTCTGCCGATGCAGACCGTGTATTTGTGCCTTTTAGCGAGATCCTTCAGAACGGAGCGGAGTTTTTTGAGGTCTTTCCCAACTATTTCGAGGCTCTCCTTTATGAGGAGCGCGTTGGCGGTGTCGATTATATCGTTCGAGGTAGCGCCGAGGTGGACGTACTTCCCGTGCTCTCCGCAGACCTCGCTTAAAGCTTTGACAACGGCCATTATATCGTGGTGTATCTCGGCCTCTATCTCCTTGACGCGGTCGAGTTTAACCCACTCCGTGTTGGCCCTCTCGGAAATAACGCGGGCGCTCTCCTCCGGGATGTTGCCGAGCTTTGCGTGGGCCCTCGCTAAAGCCGCCTCGACGTCGAGAAGCTTCTGGAGCTTGTTTTCCTCATCCCAGATTCTCCTCATCTCCTCGCTCCCGTAGCGGTAATCGATGGGGTGAACGGCCACCTTAATCACCAGAAAAACGTTAATTCAGGCCAATTAAAAATGTTTTCTTGCCTTTTTTGTGGCAATTAAGGTGGGCGTTGGGAGAAGCTTTGAGGGTTTCAAACCTAAGGGAGGAGTTGCCTGAACTGAGAACCGAAAAGTATTTAACTTTACTCCCTCGATAGCCTAACGACAAACTTCCGGAGGTGCCAGAAATGGCTGAGGAGCACGTCGTCTACATTGGAAAGAAGCCGGTTATGAACTACGTCCTGGCCGTTATCACCCAGTTCAACGAGGGTGCCAAGGAGGTTAGCATCAAGGCTCGTGGTAGGGCTATCAGCAGGGCCGTTGACGTCGCCGAGATCGTCAGGAACAGGTTCCTCCCAGAGGTCAGGGTCAAGGAGATCAGGATCGGTACCGAGGAGCTCCCGACTGCCGACGGCAGGACCGCCAACACCTCGACCATCGAGATCATCCTTGAGAAGCCTTGAATTTAGTCCCTTTCCTTTTCCTTCGGCTTCAGTTCCGCTTGTAGTTTTGGAAAGTTTTAATAGCCCTCCCGGGTACTTTTCTCGGTGGGGTTCTTGGAGTATGAGACCATCGAGGTTGACGACGAGAGGGCCAAGGAGCTTGCCCAGATACTGATGAACGACAAGGCGATAGCAATTCTCCGGCTCCTGCAGGAGAGGGAGCTCTCGATAAGCGAGATAGCCAGAGAACTCAACATGCCGATTTCGACGGTCTCATACCACGTGGAGAAGATGGCCCGCGTTGGTCTCGTTGAGGTTGCCGGGAAGAAATACGGAAAGAGGCTCCAGGAGGTCAGGCTTTACCGGGCCTCCGAGAGGCCGATTCTCCTCGTCCCCGGCAAGGTCATCAAGAAGAAGGGCCCCTCTCTGGTTCTCGACAGGCTCAGGGTGATAAGCCTCGTTGTTGCAGTGGGGCTTTCCGCGGTTGCTTACTGGCTCGCCTCAGTCATCACGAAGCCCTCCCAGACCAAGACAACTGAAAGGGTCAGGAGTTTTGCTGTCAATACCCTCAGGGAAAGTGGTCAATCGACCGGTAGTGGCTGGAGCGCGCTTCCCCTGCTCATTGCAGGTATTACCTTCCTCGGAACACTTGGGCTTTTCCACATCCTGAGGAAACGTTTTTAAAAGTCCCCTCCAACCCCAACTCGTGGGGTGATTGCATGGCGGCAAGGATGACCGTGGGACAGATCGTCAAGAGAAAGGCAATAATCGTTAGGCCCGACGACACCATCGAGCGTGTTGCGAGGATTCTTTCGAGGCACAAGGTTGGAAGTGCCGTTGTGGTGGAGGACGACGAGATAGTCGGCATAATAACCGACAGGGACATCCTCAACAAGGTCGTTGCCAGGGGACGCGACCCGAGAACCGTGAAGGTCAGGGAGGTCATGACGAAGAACCCCGTTACAATAGAGGACGACTACGACATCGGGGATGCGATAGATAAGATGATGGAGAAGGGCATCAGGAGGCTTCTCGTCACGAGGCTTGGGAAGCCGATAGGCTTTGTGACCGCTGCCGACCTTCTGGCGGCACTCAACTCGATGAAGAACGAGGAGGAAGAGGAGAAGGTCGAGGAGGACTCGGAGGTTTACGGCATCTGCGAGCTCTGCGGTCAGTACGGTCCCCTCTACAAGGTCTACGTCGAGGGGAGAGAACTCTGGGTCTGCGAGAGCTGTAAGGACTCACTTAACCTCTGACTCCTTTTAGTTCCTTCATAACCTCGTCAAGAATTATCGCAAACTCCCTGTTCCTGTTCTCGAAGCTCAAGGTGTGGACTTCCCCGAGGGGTCTGAACCTGTCAACGAACTTTCTGTGCACGACCGCCAGTAGGGGCTTCCCCGACTTCAGGACTTCCCCTACGGCTTTTATGAACTCGTCGCTCTTGTACTCCATCGGCCCTATCTCGTCGATAACAATTAAATCGGCCTCGATTAAGGCGCGCCTTATGGCAGGAACCGCGACCCGCTCTATCTCGTCCACGTGGACGACGTACTTCCCGAAGGGAACGCCGGGTAGATGAGAAGTCCCCCTGATGCTAGCTAGAGTCCCCTCTTCGCCGGTATCGAGGGCGGTGATTCTGAATCCAACGCGCCTCCCACCCCTGCGCACTTCCCGCGTTATCATTCCTCCGACGATGTAACCCCAGCGGTCAACTTCCTTGGCTACCCTTTCCACAAGGGTGGTCTTTCCAACACCTGCAGGGCCCGTTACGAATATCCTCAGCGCCATCTCACCCACCGAAGGAGCTTTAAGTTTCTCCCTTAAACCCTTTGGGGTGATAGCGGTGGAGATTAGGTATAAACCTGAGGAACTGACGAGGCTACCGAGAAGCGTTGGGTATGAGCCCGGGAGAGTCGTAATGATAGACCAGACTCTCCTCCCGGGAGAGTTTAAGACGATAGAGCTGACGACCGTTGATGAGGTCGCAGAAGCGATAATAACGATGAAGGTTCGCGGTGCGCCGGCAATCGGAGCGGCTGCTGCCTTCGGTCTGGCCCTCTACGCGGACACAACCAAAGCCAAAACGAAAGATGAGTTCATGGAAGGGTTCTATTCGGCCTACGACAGGCTAAGGAACACGAGACCAACGGCTGTGAACCTTTTCTGGGCGCTCAACAGGATTAAGAGACTTGTAGAGGAGAACCTTGAGAGCCCGCTGGAGGAGATAAAGAGGCTTATCGTCGCTGAAGCCCAGAAGATTGCAGACGAGGACGTTGAGGCGAACCTCAGGATGGGCCATTACGGTGCTGAAGTTCTGCCCGAGGGAAATGTTTTAACCCACTGCAACGCGGGTAGCTTGGCGACCGTCCAGCTTGGCACTGTTGGTGCCGTGTTGAGGGTTATGCACCGCGATGGAACGCTTAGGCTTCTCTGGGTGGACGAGACGAGGCCCCTCCTCCAGGGTGCGAGGCTTTCCGCGTGGGAATACCACTACGATGGAATCCCCCTCAAGCTGATAACCGACAACATGGCCGGCTTTGTCATGCAGCAGGGCAAGGTCGATGCAATAATAGTCGGTGCCGACAGGATTGTAGCGAACGGCGACTTCGCCAACAAGATAGGGACTTACACTTTGGCGGTGCTCGCGAGGGAGCACGGGATACCCTTCTTCACGGTTGCACCGCTCTCGACAATAGACATGAGCCTCAAGAGTGGGAAGGAAATACCCATAGAGGAACGCAAGCCAGAGGAAGTCCTCACCTGCGGCGGCTGCAAGATCGCTCCCGATGTGGACGTCTACAATCCAGCCTTCGACGTTACGCCGCACAAGTATCTTACTGGAATAATCACCGACCGGGGAGTTGTGTGGCCTCCGTTCGAGAGGAATTTGAAGAGGCTGTTCAAGAGCCTGGAGTAACCTCATTCTTTTTATTATCCCGAGAACGTTAAAAGTCCCTTCACCCAACCATACCCGGTGGTGCCCATGTTCTGGCTGAAAACCCGGATTATCGAAGGTGAAGGGAGCTTGAAGGCCCTCTCCGAGGAAGTCAGGGGCTACGAACGCGTTCTCATACTCGCCTCCAAGTCAATGGAAAGGCACGGCTTCCTGAGCGAGGCTGAGGACTACGGGAGGGAAGCTGGCGCGGAAGTCTTCTCGATTCCCGGAGTCCCCGCCGAGCCGAGCGTCGAAACGATAGAGGAGCTCCTGCCAAAGGTCAGGGAGGAGTTCCAGCCGGATTTGATGGTCGCCCTCGGAGGGGGTAGCGTTATCGACACAACCAAGGCTTTGAAGGTCTTCTACGACGCTCCAGAGCTCAGCTTTGAGGAGATAGCCTTCCTCGACCGCTTCTCAAGGCCCAAGCCACTTCCCAAGTTGAAGACCCCCATCATAGCCATACCCTCAACAAGCGGTGCCGGGAGCGAAGTTTCGGCGGCTTCAGTCCTTAAGAAGGAGGGAATCAAGTACAACATCGTCAGCCCGGAGATAGCGCCGGAAGTGGCCATCCTCGACCCCAGACTTCCGAGAACGATGCCGAGGGAAGTCGCCAGGAACTCCGGCCTTGATGTCCTCGTTCACGGAATAGAGGCCTACACGACGAAAGTAGCGAATCCCTTCAGTGATGCGATGGCAATGAGGGCGATAAAAACGGTCTTCGAGTGGCTTCCAAAGTCGGTCGAAGGTGATCCTGAGGCGAGGGCTAAGATTCACTACGCCTCAACGATGGCAGGAATAGCCTTCCTGAACGCGCGCCTCGGGCTGGCTCATGCCATGAGCCACAAAGCGGCATGGATAGGTCCTCACGGCCTTCTCAACGCAATATTCATCCCCTATGTGATGGAGTTTAACGCGAGCAGGAGTGAGTACGCGAGGAAACGCTATGAAGAGATAGCGAGGGAGCTCGGCCTGAAGGATGCTCAGGAGCTGATAAACGCCGTCCGGGAGCTCAACGAGAAACTCGGAGTCCCAAAGCTGAGCGAGCTTGTGGACGAGGAGACCTTCGTCTCAAAGGTAGAGGAGATGGCCGAGAAGGCATACCGCGACGGCTTGATGGCCTTCAACCCGGTGGAGGCGAAACCAGAGGAGATAAGGGAACTCTACCTGAAGGCCTTTTACGGGGGCTGAACTCCTGTCATTTTGCACTTTTTGATATCCTTCTCAGGGGAATGTTGGAAAAGACACCCACAGGAGTTTTCCATAATTGTGGATCCCAATTCGTTAACAAAGTTCGATGGAGTTAAAAGGCCGAAAACATTTCCTCCCCCGGTGGTGAAAATGAAAATCCACTACGAGTGCTTCGCCTGCGCCGCGAACCAGTGCCAGAAGATCGTCGAGATGGGAACGAACGACTTGGAACTTAGAAAAAGAGGCGTCATCGAGGCGGCAAAGCTCATGGCTGGAATAAATGAAGACTCTATCCCTGCTGTTTTTGGGAGTGAGGTTTTCCTTGGCGTTTACAGGGTCATAGGCAACGACGATCCGTTTAAAGAGTACAAAGAGCTCTCGAACAGGCTGGCGGAGAAGATCGTCTCAGACCTTGAGGGGGAAGAAATAGACCTTAAGACCGCATTAAAGCTCGCCATAATCGGCAACGTCATAGACTTCGCCGTCGGCTACTCTCCGGAGAGTATCGAGGAAGATGTGAAGGCGATGCTCAAGGAAGAGCTCTACGTTGACCACTCCGATGAGCTCTTTGAGAGACTTGAGAAGGCCAAGACACTCCTCTACCTCACGGACAACTGCGGGGAAATCTACTTCGACAGGCTCTTTGTGAAGAAGCTAAAGGAGGCATTTCCTCATCTGGAAATCTACGTTGCTGGAAAAGAAGGGCCAATAATCAACGACGCAACGGTTGAAGATTTGAGGAAGGCGGGCTTTGAGGAGCTTGCCGAGATAGTCTCAACCGGCACGAGAATTGTCGGAGTTCCGCTCGACAGGGTTTCCGATGAGTTCAGGGAGGTCTTTGAGAAAGCCGACGTGATAATCGCCAAGGGGCAGGGCAACTTCGAGACGCTGAGCGAGGTTAAAGATAATCGCGTCTTCTACCTGCTCAAGGCCAAGTGTCGGCCGATAGCGAGGGAGCTTGGAGTGCCTCAGGGGAGTATGGTGTGTTTGAGGGGCAACTAGCACCTCGATAGTTGGAGATGAGCCGCTGAATATAGGGAGAAGTGCAGAGGAAAGGCCGATAGTTCAATCTAGATATTATCATAATCATGCATGAACAATTCATGAACAGGGCGAACTGCCCTTCAGGTTCACGAGGATTGGAAGATGGTGAAGGGGGGACGAAGAGATTGACCTCGTTGCCTTTACCGCAGAGATTATAAAGCGGGGAGAGTTCCACAGAGCGGATGAGATAAAGAAACTCTGAGAGTTTAAAGCTTCTCGAAAGCTATCTTAAAATTTCCTCCATAGGTGTCATACCGAGAAGGTAAATCCCTCCTAGAGGACAACCTTCAAGATGCAACGAAAATAATGGTGCTGTGGGACGGGTTAGCTTTCGTGAGCTGACGCCGGAAGGTTTAAATTATTATCCCAACAAAGATTATCATGGTGAAGATAATGTTTGTGAACCGAAAAGATGAACTGGCACTACTCGAGGAACTGTACCGCTCCGGGAAGAAGGAAGTTCTCATTCTCTACGGGCGCAGGAGGGTAGGGAAGACGGAGCTTGTGAAGAAGTTCATTGGGGACAAGCCCGCCATCTATTTTCTCGCCGATAGGGACGGTCTGAAGGCCAACGCAAGGAGGTTCTACCGGGAGAGTGCGGAAAAACTCGGCCTGCCCGCGGTGGAAGTGGACGACTTCAGGAAGGCCTTCGAGCTGATAAAGCTCAAGACCCCGGAAAGGCTCGTCGTGGTGATTGACGAGTTCTCCTACCTCATGCTATCCGATAAAAACACGCCGGCCGTTTTCCAGCACGTCGTTGATGAAATCCTAGATGATAGATTTTTCCTCATACTTACCAGTTCCCTCGTTGGTCTGATGGAGAGCCTGATGGGTTACAACAACCCCCTCTACGGCAGAAGAACGGCGCAGCTCAAGCTTAAGCCTCTGAAATTCTTCCATGTTCGCGAGTACTTTAAAAACGCTCCCATTGAGACCGTAGTGAGGATATACTCGGTCACAGGCGGAGTCCCAATGTACTTCAGGCTCTTTGAGGGGAGGGACTTCGAGGAGGAGCTTTTGAGGGTGGCCTTCTCGCCCACCTCAATACTCTACGAGGAGCCTGAGTTCATTTTGAGAGAAGAACTCGGAGACGTTCACCGCTACTATCTGATCCTTGAGGCCCTCGCCAACGGAAGGCACAGAGTCAGCGAGATTGCCGACTTTGCGGGAATAGAGGCCAAGGACATGCCCAAATATTTGAGAACCCTGATTTCCCTGGAGCTCGTGAGGCGCGAGGTTCCCATAACGGAGAACGAGAGGAGCAAAAAGGCGCGCTATTACCTGAACGACAACTTCTTCAACTTCTGGTTCCGCTTCGTGAAGCCCAACAAAGGGAGGATAGAGATTGGCACGTTTGAGATGGACTGGGAGGCCTTCAACACCTACGTTGGGAAGGCTTTTGAAGAGATAGCGAGGCAGTTTTTAATCGAGCTGAACAGGGCTGGTGAACTGCCCTCCAGCTTTACGAGAATCGGCCGCTGGTGGCACAAGAACGAGGAGATTGACCTCGTTGCCTTGAACGAGCGGGAGAAAAAGGCCCTACTCGTTGAAGTCAAGTGGAAAGACCTGAACGAGGGGGAAGCGAGGGGAATTTTGAAAGATTTGGAGAGGAAGGGCGAGCTTGTTGGTTTAGAAGGCTGGGAGAAGGACTACGGGCTTGTGGCGAAGAGGGTTGAGGGAAAGGTAGGGCTGATGAGAGAGGGCTGGCAGGTATGGGACTTGAATGACTTCGAAGGACTTCAAAGGCCGAGACGTTAAGATGAATTCAGCGTCTGAGGGCGAACTCCAGCACGGGGTCGGCTATACGGTAGCTCACGTTTCTCCCTTCGGCCCTCTTTTCTATGAAGGAAGCTTTTAGGAGAGCGTTGAGGAGCCTCGCCACTGTGGCGTCCTCTATTTCCCTCTTCTCCTTCCCTTCGAGCTCCCTCTTCAGCTCGCTCCATGTGTTTTTGCCTAAAGCTATCGCCCTAAGAATCGTTAGATACCGCCTCCTCGCCAGCGGTCTCTTTTCAAGGAAGCGCTCAAGTTCAGCTAAAGCGAGCTTTGAGGCCTCTTCAAGAACCTTACCGATAACCTCCTCTCTGAGGCCCTCTCTGAGCGAAACTACTCCAAATTCCACGAGCCAGCCGACTATGCCATCAAGCCTGTCAACGGCCTTTTCCAGAATCTCCTCCGGGGCATCAACGCCTGCCTGTTCAAAGCCCTTCCTGAGAAAGTCCAGGCTCTGCTCCCTTGAAAACCTTGAAAGCCCTATCTCGTGGAAGACCCTCCCGTAGAGGGGTGCCTCTGGGTTTTCAACGCCGAGGAAGTCGTAGAGAAGCCCGATTTCGGAGCCGGTCAGTATAAACGTGGTCTCGCCATAGTCGTAGAAGTGGGCTATCAGCGAGGCGAGCTCCTTTCCGGCCGGCCCCCTCGCTTCCTGAACCTCATCGAAGGCTATCACAAAGCCCTCGCCTTCGAGTGCCGAGATTAGGGAGTACAGCGTCTCCGGGTTCTTCCACGAGAGCGAGACGCCGATTCCCGAAAGGCTCACACCGTCTATGAGCTTCAGCTTATCCTTCAGCCTCGCGAAGAGGGGAGCGTTTTTTGAGAGATACTCGTTGAGAGCGCTCTGGAAGCGGAGGTAGAGGTCGCGCCTTGAGTTCGGGTTCACCCCGCGGAGGTCGACTATTACATGGGGGACGTTGGCCTCGTTGAGGGCAACCCTAAGGAGGGAGGTCTTCCCGAGCCTTCGAATACCTTTGAGAACTACTAAAGGTTTTTGATGCTCGATCGAGGTTAGCATCTCTTTAAGCTCTTTTTCCCTGTCGTACAGATCCTCCCTCCTGCTCTTGGGCCTCTCGTCGAAGTACAAACTACCACCCCGATAGTATACTATCACCCCGCTAGTTAAAAGGGTTGTGATTGATGGGTTGGTCCTCAATACGAACGGAACAGCATAGAACGATGGCTTTTTATCCTATCATGGTAGACTACAACAGGAATTTTTCAAGCACTCAATCCTTTGGACTGTTAGTTTTTTCTGGGCCAAAAGGTCAGAGGGAGCATTTTGACTCTGGATTGGAGTTTTGATTGTGCATCAACCTGCGCTCGGGCGGAAAAACCTTTTATGGTGTTGAGCGTATTTTTCTTCAATGCTGTCCACTGCTGTCATGCCTGATGCTCGCATGGTGAAAATACAGACTTCAAAGACATACAAGCACGTTGAGCTTGATGAGGTGAGGGAAGAGGTGAAGAGGTCCGTCCTTGCAGCGGCCCTCGGTAGTGATGATCCGTGCAAAGCGAGGAACAACATCGGCGGGGAGAAGGGAGCAGCAAGCGATAAGGTGGGCGGATACTACTGGACCGTTACGGACAACACGTTCTGCGCCAAGAGCAGTTCTGATGCAACGGAGTGTGCCTTCGAGATCAGGTTTGAAGGCGAAGAGCCGGCGGTGTGGGTGGAGGATGCAGAGGAGTGGAAGGAAAAGACATGTTCAGATATTTCTAATTACGTCACGGAAAGAGGAATAGACAGCTATAGCAATTACAACATAACCCTGTCAATGAACGGATCAGAATGTATCTCAGATTACGGCAAAGCAAAATACGAGAAAAGAATGGAACAACTAACAAATCCGCTAAACCCTGCATACTTGGCGTGGGGTTTTTCATGCATGGGTACAACACTGGCCTGTGCTGGAGTTGTGGGATTCCTAACAGCAGGGATGACTGCATGGCAAGCGGTGACAGATGTTGCAAAGGGCTCACTAGCCTGCTGGGCTGGACCCGCACTTGCTGCAGCATCCAACTATATAAGCCTTAAACTATTCCCAACAGAGCAGCCAGGGATTGCAAGAACTGTACCAGTATTGGGTATCGCATCGGCCACAGGTGTGGACTATATAAGATATACAAGGGCAACTTCTAGAATATTAGAACTCGAGCGAGCCATGGGTACAGGTGGAAAAATATTGGAAGGTACAACAGGGATCCTCGAAACCCTGGAGAGTACGAGTGGAAAGAGTATCGTAGTAGGAACTACATCAGTAGGCCCAAAGAGCTTGGAAAAAATTAGCGAACTTACTGGTAACCTATCAAAAATACAGAAAATATTGGAACTCGGAGGCCAAGGCGATGCAGCTGAAGTGATAGGGAAGTCCCTTGAGCAAATTTCGAACACATGCTACCAAGGAGGCGATCCCAAAAGATGTAAAGCCGCAATAGACATGGCGTTGCAAGAGATACGAAAACAAGAAGGAGCAATAAAAGCTGCTGCAGAAGAAGTTCAAAAAGAATACAAAGAGCTCGAAAAGAGATCCTCCAAACTAAGCATGTGCAGCACAATAGGTCAGATAACAGGTGCAGTCGTTGGAGCAACGACATTCTTAGCGACGTACGTGCCAGTAGACACACTAAAAGTGGATATTTATGATGTTGGAAATATCTGCACTATTCGCGCAGGGATGGGTTACATACTTGTATCTTCGGGAAATATCTCACAACAAATACAAAATGTCCAAAACCCAAATATTAAAGCGGGGTGAAATCATGGGATTATTTGGAAAAGGGAAGAAGAAAAAAACACATGAAGAAGTTGCAGCAGAGTTAGGGGTTCCCGTATGGTGGGTAAGTAGGTTCCTGGGCTACAGTACTCCGATAAACGGAAGCATAAAAGATACGTTAAAAAAATCACTGGGGAGGACGTCAAAGACGAAATAATTGACTCGCTTTACAAGAAATCAATGAGCCCTGCACACGAGAAAATGGCATATGATGAAAAAAGCCCACACTCATTGCCCACGAACTCGCGAGACAAATCCTTCCGTACGTCATTGCAAAAAAAATGTCAAATAAAAGATTAGACAGTATGTACGATGCAGAAATAGGGTACGCTGTGATGGTCGCCATTGAAAACTCATTGAAAAGAAACGAAGACCATCCCAGCAAAATTGATGAAGAAAAATTTGCGGAAGATATAGCAAAACACCTAGCAAAAAGGGGCAGAATACGCGATCCCTCAGAGGTTAAAGAAGATTTAGTAAAAATTGTGAGGGCTATAAAGGAATACTCGTCAATACTCCTCGGACTGGACCCGATAAGAGAGGAGGATAAAATAGTGAAAGCGACAAGCCACCTATCCGCATACGCATCAGACAAGGAGGCAGAAGACAGTTATTTGGAAAAAGTTGCTCCAGATGTTTTCGAAAAGTGGTGGCAGTTAAAAGTGGCTGTTGCAGAGGCGCTCGGCACTGAGCCATATCGCCACGAGGTTGCAAAAAGGGATAGAAAAACAAGGAAAGGTAAGCAGAAACCACCAGCTAAGTTCAAGCAAGTCCAGAAGCAAGTAGAAAAAGAGCTGAGAGCGAAGGGGGTGCCGGAGGAGGTAAAGGTCGTGGCATCTCGGCTGGCGACGGCTGTTTGGTTGGAGAACCAGATACGTGCACTGAAGGAGTCGACGCCGGCAAGGATATACGGTGGAGTTCCAGCGGCGGAGCTGAGGAACCTCAGGGAGAAGGTTCTGGCGAAGAAGCACGTGGCGGAGAAGGCGGCGGAACTGGTGGAGAAGAACTGGATGAAGGGAACGATAGTACCATTGGAGGAAAGGCACATTGATCCGAAGATGCTCCCATTGGTAAGGGAGCATGCGGCGGGGATGTTAGAGGATATTAAAGCGCTGGCAGAGAGGGTCAAGAGGGGTGAACTGGACTACCTGGACGCAAGAACGATACTGGTGGTGGAGAGGGACGTACTGGACAGGACTCAGGAGGCGATAGAGAGAACCCTTGGGAACCCGGAGTATTTGATAGAGAACAAGCGGGCGTGGGGAGTGGAGGACAAGTACCTGATCAAGAAAGAAGTGCTGGAGAAGATGCACAGGGAGTTGAAGCCGCACCTTGAAACGGCGAGGGTGAAGATACTGAAGAAGTAGGCACTGACTTTTGGATGTCTCTGAAAAGCCTCTAAACTTCCCAATACTCCTCCGGCAGGAGCGTGATTATCCCCTTCACGGCTTCAAAGTCCCTGTCCAGCGTGGCGATCTTGTCTATTCCGTGACTCAATGCAGTGGCGAGTATCATGGCATCAGCTGGCAACAGTCCATACTCAACGGAAATCTGGTGCGCCACGTACTCGTTATGCGGTTCGGGAATTGAGGTTATCCCTTTCTCCAGAAGAAATCTCTCCACCGTCAGGTAGGCTTTGTCAAGTAATCCCTTCCGTAGGTCTCTGGGCATTTCCTTGATGGAGTATATCGTCCTGAAGCCCTCTTTTTCAGCCATTTTCCTGAACAGCGTGTAAACTACCTCGTTTATTGCAGTCCACGAGGTAACTTTCCCCTCGAATTTCAATGCCTTGAGGGCATAACCAGTAAGCTCGGTTTCCACAAGGGCATTATAGATGATGTTTGCGTCAACGTATATCAACCAAGTAACCCTCCGCCACCAGTTCTTCGAATTCTTCAGCCTTTCCCTTCAGCTTTTCGGCCATTTGGAGCGCTAGTTCCCTCTTTCTCTTCTCCGCCGCCTTGAGTATTCGCTCCCACTCCGCTAATGCCTTCGCCTTCGCGACGATATCCTCGGGATCAACCCCTTCGGGCACCTTTATCACGATCTCCACTTCCCCCATGGTGGGAACTTCACGTCAAAGCTCTTAACCCTTTCCGTTCTCTGACCACTTGACCCGAAGACGGGCAGCCATGAGAAACCCTCCGAGTCTTTTGTTTAACCCCGAGTATGTCATACGAAAATCTTAAGTCTTGTAATACGAAAAACTCTAATGGTGAACTACATGGGCTCGGCAGTTGTGACCGTCCGGATTCCAGAGGAGCTCAAGAAGGAGATGGAAAGGTATCGGGGAAAGGTAAACTGGAGTGCCGAGATAAGGGAGTTCATAGCCGAGCGCATAGAGGAGGAGAAAAAGAGGGAGGCCTTTGAGAGGCTCCTCCATCTCGTTGAATCCCTTCCCGGTGTCCCGGAGGGTACTTCAAAGCGGCTCGTGAGGGATGACCGTGAGAGTCATTGACACCTCGGCATTCTCAAAGTTCCTCCTCAAGGAGGAGGGCTGGGAGGGGGTGGTTCCCTACCTTCGGCCCGAGGAAGAGCCCGTTACCGTCGAGTTGCTCCTCGTTGAGACTGCCAACGTCCTCTGGAAGCACGCTGTAAAGATGGAGACGATTGAGAAAGAAAAGGCTGAGGAGCTCTTTGAGGGTGTCATGGAGCTCGTCACAAGTGGGGCCCTTAAGGTTGAGGAAAACTCAAAATATCTCGATGAAGCCTTCAAGGTAGCCCTTGAAAAGGGAATTACAGTTTACGATGCCCTCTTCATAGCGCAGGCGAAGGCACTTAACGTTCCCCTGATTACGTGCGATGAAAAGCAAGGAGAGATCGCCAGAGAGTTCGGCCTCAAAGTGGTTCTGCCCTGAAACTCGCGTGCACTTAAAACATTACACTGCACAAAAACCTCAGAATTTGTGCACTATACTGCACAAAACTTAAATATCTTTGTGCACTACATCTTATCAGGTGCGCGGGATGAGAGAAAGGGTGCTCTCCCAGAGGTACGAGCTGGAGAGAATGAGAAAGGGCAGGTACGTTAGGAGAGACGCTGAGGAGAGGCTAAAGCGGGGCATGAAGACCGAGCTGATAAAGGTTATCACCGGTCCGAGGAGGGCCGGAAAGAGCTTTCTCGCGGTTAGGTCAATTAAGGGTAACTTTGGCTATGCAAACTTTGACGACGAGGTTCTGGCAGAGATTTCGGACTTCGACAAACTGTTAAAGATCCTCCACGAGGTTTACGGTGACTTTAATGTCGTCTTCCTCGACGAGGTGCAGAACCTTCCAAAGTGGGAGCTCGTGGTTTCAAGGCTCCAGCGGCTGGGCTACAACGTCGTGATAACCGGTTCCAACTCCAAGCTCCTCAGCAGTGAGCTTGCAACGCACCTCACTGGCAGATACTTCGAGGTCAGGGTGTTTCCCTTCTCATTCAGGGAATTTTTGAGGGCGAGGAACTTCAAAGGGATTCCCGAGCTCCCAATGGAGGAGGGAAAGCTCCTCTCCCACCTCAGCGAATACCTCCAGATCGGGGGCTTTCCAGAGGTTGTAGTCAAAGGCTACGACGCGAGGGACTACGGAAGAATGCTCTTCGACAGCATAGTCCTCAGGGACATCGTGAGGAGGAAGAACGTCCGCTACTCCTCGGCCCTCTACGACCTCGCCCTCTACCTCACCTCGAACTTTGGGAGGGAGTTCACCTACACGAGGCTTAAGAACCTCTTCGACGTCGGGAGCGTCCACACCCTCAGGAACTACGTTGACTACCTTGAGG
>NZ_JALUFF010000017.1 GCF_027052235.1 Thermococcus sp. | reverse complement strand
CCCTCCCCGAGCAGAGGAAAATCGCTGAGATACTGAGGACGGTTGACGAGGCGATCGAAAAGACTGACTTAGCTATCGAGCGGATGGAGCGACTCAAAAAGGGCCTGATGAGGAGGCTTTTGACCAGAGGGATCAAGCACGAGCGGTTCAAGAAGACCGAGCTGGGCGAAATCCCTGAGGAGTGGCGGGTTGTGAGGTTGGGAGATATTGCAGAATTAAAGAGTGGCGGAACCCCAAGTAGGAAGAAGTCTGAATACTGGGAAAACGGAACAATTCCGTGGGTGAAATCGGGAGAATTAAATGATGGAATCATTTATGAAACTGAAGAGAAAATCACAGAAAAAGCAGTTAGAGAATCAAATGTGAAAATCCTTCCAAAAGGAGCTCTACTATTTGCCCTCTATGGGAAAGGAACAGTAGGCAAAACCGCTATTTTAGGGATAGACGCAGCTACAAACCAAGCAGTATGTGGAATTTTACCAAAGGATTCTGCCTTTATCCCGGTGTTTGTGCAATATTACCTGATCCACAAAAGAGAGCAAATCCTCTCACAGTATGTCAATCCAAGCAGTGACGTAGGCAGAACCAACATATACTTATCATCCCTAGCACTATTCAAAATCCCCCTCCCCCCCCTCTCCGAACAAAAGCAAATCGCCGAAATCCTCTCGACCGTTGACAGAAAGCTCGAACTCCTGAGGAAGAGAAGGGAGCGGCTTGAGAGAATAAAGAGGGGCCTGATGAAGGACTTGCTGACTGGAAGGAGGATGGTAAGGATTGAGTAACGATTCAGTTAGAGCTTCGCCCGAACTTAGAGAAGTCGCAGAGTTTGTGGGATACATTGAGAAAACAGTCAGAGAGTCTGAGATAGGACTAAGCCCAGAAAGTGTAAGACAAATTAAAAGTAGGTACCTAGATCTTCGAATGAAAGCAGAAGTAGATATTCGAAATGTGCCCGCATTTATGCACGATACAGTGTTCAGGAAAATGAAAGAACTCGATGCCCTTGAGCTGAGATTAGAAACAGCCCTAATGATGGGAGCAGATAAATACAAACTACATGAAATGGAAGTTAGTTGCAGAGAACTTCAAAACGCCGTTAATACTTACAAAACCCTCGTTTATGTTCTTGCGTCAGCATTGGCTACTCTCATTGCCGCAATCATAGCAAAAATATCCCTACTATAAACCTCGAAACCGTTAAATCATTAACATCCCACTACCCTCATATCCCTGAGGTTAACACATTAACAGGTGTTCCCCATGACAGCCCAAACCCCCGAATACCTCCAGTGCGAGGGGCCAATCATTGAGCGCCTCAAAAACCTCGGCTGGGGATACAGGAGGGGAGTTGAAGTCCTCGAAGACGAGAGAGAACCCCTCCTAATCACCCGTCTGAAGAGGGCCATCATGAGGATAAACGGAATACCTGAGAGCGAGGCTGAGAGGGTTATCAACATCCTTAGAACGACGCCCTTTGGTGTTGAAGGCTCTAAGAGGGTCTTAGAGTACTTAAAGGAGGGCGTCCCCCTGAGGGACGAGGAGACTGGTGAACCAAAGCGCGTTCTTCTCATAGACTACGAGAACATCGGGAACAACGAGTTTTTAGTTGCCAACCAGGTGGGCTATCCATTCAGAACCAAAATTCCCGACCTCGTTCTATACATCAACGGCATCCCCGTGGTTCTTATCGAGTGCAAGCGCCTTAAGAGGGACTGGAAAAGGGCTTACAGGCAGATCAAGGGCTACGAGAAGGAGATGCCCGAGCTCTTCAAGTACGTCCAGTTCAGCATAGCTGCTGGAGACAGGGTCGTTTACTTCCCTAACGTTCCGTGGCTTGAGGACGTCCCGGTCTATGAGTGGAAAGGGGAGAGCTTCGACGACCTCGACAACATAATGGAACCCCTCACGCCAAGCAACCTCCTCGACATGCTGAGGTACTTCATATTCTACCGCGAGGAGAGAGGAACTATTACGAAAGTCCTCCCCAGGTACATGCAGTTCAGGGCGACGAACAAAATAGTTGAGCGGGCCGTTGGCTACGCGAGGGGAAAAACCGAGAGGAACAGGGGGCTTATATGGCACTGGCAGGGGAGTGGAAAGACCCTCACAATGATATTCTCCGCCTACAAGATAAAGCGCCTCCTCGGAAACCCCACGATATTCTTCATCGTTGACAGGCAGGAACTTGAGGAACAGCTTGCCGGAGAGCTGAAGGCTGTAGGGCTGAGCTTTGAGGTTATCGGCTCGATTAAGCACCTGAAAGAAGTTCTCACGCATTCCGACGGCAAGAGGGGCATATTCGTAACCCTCATCCATAAGTTCAGGGAGGAGGAGCTTAGGGATCTGAAGAAAGAGCTGAGGATGGAAAGCAGAAGGAGAAAAACGATAATGAACAGACGGGATGTCGTGGTCTTCATAGATGAAGGGCACAGGACCCAATACGGAGAACTCGCCTCAACTATGCGCTCCATCCTAAAGGACGCATCCTTCTTCGCATTCACAGGCACGCCTATAGCCAAGAAGCACAGGGACACCTACGCTGCTTTCGGTTATCGTGACGAGCCCTATCTGGACAGGTACTTCATACTCGACTCAATCCGGGACGGCTTCACGGTTAAAATAGCTTATCAGCCGAGGCTCGAGGAGGAGGTTCACCTGCGGAAGGAAGATCTCGAGGCCTTCCTTAACTCGCGGCTTGAAGAGATACCCGAAGAGTATCGTGAGAGGGTCAAGGAGAGGCTGAAGAGAAGATTCAACGCCATCAGAATCTTCCTGAAGAACCCCAAGAGGATTGAGATGATATCCGAGGACGTAGCGATGCACTACAGGAATAACGTGAAACCCTTCAAGGCCATGGTGGTGGCGGTCGACAGAGAGGCCTGCGTCCTCTATAAGCGGGCGCTGGATAGGCTTCTACCGCCGGAATACAGCGAGGTCGTGATGACCTTCAACGACGATGACCCCGATGTAATCAAAGAATACTACAATGAACTGATCCAGAGGTACAGAACGAAAGACCAGGGAGAGATAAGAGAGGAGATCGTGAAGAGGTTTAAGGAAAAAGAGGTGCCGAAGATACTCATCGTCACTGACATGCTGCTCACGGGCTTCGATGCACCAATACTCCAAACGATGTATCTGGACAAACCGCTAAAGGAACACCGCCTTCTCCAGGCTATAGCAAGGACAAACAGACCCTTCATCAAAAACGGCGAAAATGTCAAGCCTTTCGGCCTGATCGTCGACTACGTCGGGATTTTTAGGGAACTAAAGAAGGCCCTTGCAATATACGATGAAGTTGATATCCAGGGCGTTGCCTACGACATGGACGAGATTAAACGAGAGCTCAAGGAGAGAATAAACCAGGCTTTAAGTCTCTTTGAGGGTCTTGAGCCCAGAAACGATAGAGACACCATTATGAAGGCCCTCCTCATTCTCTTCCAGAAGGACAAAGGAGGGGAGTTCCAGAAACTCTACAGGGAGATACGCTACTACTACAAGCTCCTGAGGGAAGACAAAACAGAGTTTAAAGATGTTTTCTCGTGGCTCACGGAGATCTACTACGCCTACAATGCCAAGGTTAACGGTCTGGATCCGGAGATGGAGCAAAAGGTGGACACCTTCCTCCAAGAGGCCCTCAAATTCATCCACGAGACGGTGGACATTGGGAGGATCAAGAGGGATTTCCCCATAGTTGAACTCGACGAGGAGTTTCTGAGAAAGATCATGAAAGAGAAAAACAAGGCCCGTGCCTTTTATGACCTCCTCTTTGCAGTCAGGCACTACGTAAACACCCACAGGGGACCGTTAACCGCCGATCTGGTTGAGCAAGTTGAAAGCATAGTGGAGCGGTGGAAGGGTAGAAAAGAAGAGCTTGAGAGACTGTATCAGGAACTCCTTGAAGTAGCCAAGAAGATAGAAAAAAGAAATCGGGAAAGAAAGGAGCTCGGACTGAACGAGCTGGAGTACGCTCTAGTTACAGTACTTAAGAAGCACGTTAGGGCAGATACCCAAGAATTGGTAAGAGACGTGAAAGAGCTCCTACGCGAGACAGAGCCTCTCAGGTTCCCGCGCTGGAGGGAGAAGGCTGAGGTTGTCAGCGAGCTTTCAAGGAGCATCATGAAGTTCCTCGTCCGCAAGTATAAGGGAAGATACGACGACTTGATGAAGACGAGAGAAGATGTTCTCGAGGTGCTCAAGCGGTGGGGCTGAAGTACACTACAATAGTCCGCAACGTCAAGTACTCAAGGATCGAGATAAATCCAAGCGGAGAAGTAAGGGTAATAGTGCCTCCCACCCAAAACCCCGGCGAACTGGTTCAAATAAAACAAGCGTGGATACGGAAAAAGCTCGAGGAGATTGATGCGATTAGGAACCAGTTCAACGGCTTTGAGAACAAGTTACTGCTAAACGGGGATTTCTACGAAGTCATAGAGGGGGAAGAGTTCTCAGTAAACCCAAAGTTCAAAGTGGTTATCCTCCCTGAGGGCAACCTCAAGGTTTTGAAGAGGTGGCTTAAAAACCAGCTCAGAAAAGAGCTTGACTTTAAAGTCCGATTATTCGCCTCCATAATCGGTGTTAAATACAGGAAAGTGTACATCAGATTCCAAAAGACCAAGTGGGCCAGTTGCTCAAGAAAAGGGAACCTTAGCCTTAACCTAATGTTGACAGCCCTGCCAGAGAGCCTTAGGGACTACGTCGTAATCCACGAGCTCGCCCACCTTGAGGAACCCCGGCACAGCAAACGATTCTGGGAGATTGTAGGAGCTTATTATCCCGATTACAAAAAGGCCGAGACGGAGCTAAAGAAATACTGGCTCCTCCTTGAGTGGAATGAAATATGGAAAAGCTTAAGGAATGTTTGACCCCCAAGGAGGTGGGATTGCCCATGAAGCTCACCATCCTCTTCGAGAACCACGCAGGATACAGGAAAGGGCTCCTCGGATATCACGGCTTTTCCGCGCTGGTTGAGCACAGGGGTAAAAGGGTGCTCGTCGATACCGGGACGGATGGAAGGGTTCTCCTCCACAACATGGAGACGCTGGAGATCTCTCCCGATGACATCGACGCGATTTTCATCACCCACGGTCACTACGACCACACAGGTGGGTTGAGGGCGTTCCTTGAAGCGCGGAAGGTGGAAATAGACGTCTACGCCCATCCCGGGATCTTCAGAAGGAGGGTAGCGTTAAAGCCCAAGCTCAGAGAGATAGGAATCCCCTTCAGA
>NZ_JALUFF010000016.1 GCF_027052235.1 Thermococcus sp. | reverse complement strand
CGATGACGTAATCGGCCAGGTTTTTTAGCCTGCTCGTGTGGTAGAGCCTTTCCTCGGCGTCATCCATCTCCCTGAAGTCGGCGAAGCTTTTGATGCCCCTGTCCTTCTCGGCCCT
The DNA here is from genome assembly GCF_027052235.1 of Thermococcus sp. Classification (NCBI taxonomy): domain Archaea; kingdom Methanobacteriati; phylum Methanobacteriota; class Thermococci; order Thermococcales; family Thermococcaceae; genus Thermococcus; species Thermococcus sp. The sequence continues at coordinate 5,227 of NZ_JALUFF010000016.1, read as the reverse complement.
CCTTTTCATCAGCCTCTCGAACCTTATCTCGGGCTTTGCCTCGACGTAGATGACCTTTCCGCCGAGCCTTTTTATTGCCTCTATTTCCTCCTTTGAGCGGACGCCGTCTATGATGATGTCCTTACAATTCCTCTTCTTGTCAACGGCGAGCCGTATGAGTATGTCCCCGCCGTATTTCTCCTTGAGATACTTCCCGAGCTCTATCAGCTTTTCCCGCGTCGGCTCCGCCTTTTCCGGCAGTTCTGGAATCCACGAGTAGTCAGAAACGTTGTGGGTGAGGAGGTCGATAAGCGGTTCACTGCACGAGACCCTGCAGAAGCCCTTCTCCTCGAAGAACTTTGCGACTGTAGTTTTCCCCGCGGCAATCTTCCCTACCACTCCTATTATCATCTCCTCCGCCTCCAGTAGCGCCATATCAGGTTTGCCCCATCCGTTGATTCCATAAGGCCCTCGTACGTTAGCTCAGCCACAAAGCGGATGAGGGCATCGTAATCAACCATCGTGGGGAACTCAAAGCCGAAGAGGTACTTAATTTCAAAGAACCCGATGTGCAAAAATCTGAAGGGGTTCATGAGGGCGGTTTCGCTTCTCCATTTCAGCCCGAAGGGAAAGTCAGCGAGGACGAGCTTCGCGTTTCTCTCCCGGGCGAGTTTCACGAGTTTTTCCTCGCCCGGGAAGAAAACCTCTTTGGGCTCTCCTTCCACCGGCTCGTAGTCCAGCTTTGGGAAGGCGTACCTTATCCCAACGGCTCCGTGGGGTAAGCCTAACCTCTCAGCGAAGCCAAGGAGAGCTCTCGCGTTGAAGCTGAGGAAGACGAGGGTTTTAACGCTTCCTTTCACAGACGGCCACTTCCTTGGCGGGAAGCGCTTTTCCGCCTCGATTATCGGCAGTAAGAACTCCAGCTCGGTGCCTTTCACGAGCTCTTCTGCTTCGCTGAGCTTCCTCCTCTTTATCGCGAGGTCGAGGTTCGAGTAGACCGTCACCTGCTTTACCCCAAGCCTCTCCCTGAGCTTTCCTATTACGAGGCTGTTGCCTATCACAACGCTCTTGTCCGTCCTGTCGTGGGCTATTATGAAGAGCTTGTCGCCTTCTCTGTCATAGCGAACCTCGTCTATCCTGAACGGACTTTCCGGGAGGTTGTGCTCCCTCCTGATACTCCTGACCAGTTCGCCTATCTCATCGACCGTGAACATAACGGAGAAGGGAGGGGAAGAACGTTAAAAAGCCTTGCTCAGAGGTTGCCTATTATCTCGTCCCCCTCGATTGTTCTCTCGCAGTAGTAACAGCGGAGCTTTAGCGGTTCTCTGCTTTCCACCCTGAATCTTGGCTTTACGTACTCGTGGTTGCTGACGCAGTTCGGGTTCGGACAGCTGAGGATTCCGACTATCTCGTCCGGGATTTCCACCTTGAACTTCTCGATGATTTTGTAGTCCCTCACGATGTTAACCGTTGCAAGCGGCGCTATCAGGGCGATTTTGTTGACCTCCTCCTCGCTGAGGTAGCGCCCCTCGACCTTCACGATGTCCTTCCTTCCGAGCTTTTTGCTCGGGACGTTGGAGGCTATGAGCAGGGTCCCGCCGTTGGGCCTGGTCAGGCCGAGTATCTCTATTACTTTGAGCCACTTCCCTGCTGGAATGTGATCTATGACAGTCCCCTCGGGAATAACCTCAACCTTCAGCTCGGGCATTCAAATCCCCTCCAGAACTCCAAGCGTTAGTCCGAGCAGGGCCATTCTCACCGGAACACCTGAGAAGACCTGCCTGAAGTAGAGGGCGTGCTCGCTCTTATCCACTTCGGGATGTATCTCGTCAACCCTTGGGAGAGGGTGCATTACCTTCAGGCTTTCCTTCGCGTTCTTGAGGGTTGAGAGGTTCACCTGGTAGCTACCCTTGACCTTGAGGTACTCCTCCTCGTCCGGGAAGCGCTCTCTCTGAATCCTCGTCACGTAGAGGACGTCAAGCTCGGGAATCGCGCCCTCAAGGTCGGTCGTCTCGTGAACGGTTAAGCCCCTCTCACGGAGCTCATCAACGATGTGCTTCGGCATCCTCAAGAGCTCGGGTGAAATCAGGTAGAGCTCGACGTCGTAGAAGGCTAGAGCCTCGGCTAAACTGTGGACGGTCCTCCCGTACTTCAAATCGCCGAGCAGACCTATGGTTAGGCCGTCTATTCTCCCGAAGGTTCTCTTTATCGTGTAGAGGTCTAGCAAAGTTTGCGTTGGGTGCTGGTTGCTGCCGTCGCCGGCGTTGATGACGGGGATCTCAGCGACTTCGGCCGCGAGCCTCGCCGCGCCCTCCATCGGGTGTCTGATGACTATAACGTCGCTGTACTGCTCTACGGTCTTTATCGTGTCGGCTAAACTTTCACCCTTCTTGACGCTCGTGCTCGATGCAGAGGAGAAGCCTATAACAGAACCGCCGAGCCTGTGCATAGCTGACTCGAAGCTAAGCCTCGTCCTCGTTGACGGCTCGAAGAAGAGCGTCGCGAGGATTTTACCGCGCGCGTAGTCGAGTGAACCTTTTTCCTTGAGTTCCTCTTCAAGCCTTTCGGCAACACTTAAAACAAACTCGATATCCTCCTTCGAGAAGTCCCGTATGCTTATCACGTCGCGACCTTTCCAGTCCATAAGAGCCCTTCCGGTGTAAATTCCGATGGGTTTTTAAGTCTTTTTTTGACATAAACTTGGCGACAATAACGATTTAAACTCCGCCGAGTTTAATAACCCGGTTTTAGGGTGATGCTATGAGGACGCCCAGCGTTTACATCGCCGAGGAACTCATGCCCTATCTGAGGGCCAAGATTGCCGAGGCCCTCTACAGGGCCGGCTTCAGGCAGGCCAGGATAGCGTCCTATCTTGGAATAACCCAGGCTATGGTCAGCAAGTACCTCGCCGGGAAATACAGGGTCCCTCCAGAGGGGGTCTCAAAGCTCCTCGATGCAGTGGCTGAGGAGGTCTCAAGGCTTATAATCGGGGGCTCTTCGAAGGAGGAAGTCCTTCTCCTCCTCTCCAGAAGGCTCTACGAGCTGTTCACAACCGAGGAAGTCTGCAGGCACTACTCATCGTACGCCGGCGTAAGCGAAGGCCTCTGCAGGGAACTCGTCCCACCGTTCCCGCGCTCAGCCGTTCTGGACGAGCTTGATGTGGCCCTCAGGGAACTTCTCTCACTGGAGGGCTTTTCCAGTCTGATTCCTGAAGTAAGGAGCAACTTCGCCTATGCCCCAGCTAACGCCAGAAGGCCAGATGATGTTGCCGCCGTTCCCGGTAGGATAACCCTCGTCAAGGGCAGGCCCTACGCGTTACCTCCGGAGTTCGGGGCGAGCGTCTTTACCGCAAGCCTGGTCGTTGAGGTAATGAAGAGAAGGCCCTCGCTCAGGAGCGTTCTGAACATTCGCTACGGTGAAGACGTTGAAAGAGCCCTTGAGAGGGCCGGACTGAAGTTCACCCGAGTAAGAACCGGCGGTCTCTCAGAGATGGAGGCGGTCAAGACCATAGCGAAAGCCTTTGAAAGCGCCGAGTGGGATGCGATTGTTGACGGTGGTGGAAAGGGCGTAGAACCTCTCGTTTACATCTTCGGCAGGAATCCCCTTGAGGTCGTTGGAAAGGTCAAGAGGTTGCTGGAGGTGATGTGATGGCCGTCTTTACCGGGGAGCTACGCTTCTCCACCATGGGTGAGATAGACCTCGTGGACATAACGGGGGAAGTCGAGAAGGTCGTGAGAGAGAGTGGAATAAAAAACGGCCATGCCCTCGTCTTCGTGCCCGGGGCGACGGGTGCGATAGTCACGATAGAACACGAGAGTGGTCTCTTGGAGGACTTTAAGAGAATCCTGAGGGAGCTTGTTCCTAAGGGAAGGGGATACCTTCACGACAGAATCGATGATAACGCCCACAGCCATCTGAGGGCCACTCTCCTCGGAGCTAGCGAATGCTTCCCTGTCGTTGACGGCCGTCTCGTGAGGGGAACGTGGCAGCAGATATTCTTCGTTGAACTTGATGTCAGGCCGAGGCACAGGAGGGTCGTGGTGCAGGTCGTTGGGGAGTAAGCAGTCAGTTTCTCGACTTTTACAATGGGTAGTCCTCTTTAAGCGGAACCCCTAACGAGACTGATTGGAAGACCTATTGACTCCTTTTTTAACTTATTTTTCCGTCAGTAATGTATTTAAGAGTGGGTGATGAGTGATGTTTGAGGTTTCATGGATTTCGTGAAGTTCGTTAAGCTCCTCAGTTCGGGCAGTATTGCAGAGATTTCCCTCACGGAGCATGTGAAGTTAAGGTTGCAGGAGAGGAACATTAGGCCGAGGCTGGTCGAGGATGTGTTGCTCAACCGCTGGAAGTATTTGAGGGGGATCGAGCAACAGGGGGGAGAACAGGTTTAAGTTAACGTATTTGCACCCTGAGATGGATGGTATGGATTTAATTATTGTCGTTGAGGCCAGGGAGAGAAAGAGTAAAATGAGGCTGGCTGTGGTGACGGCGTTTCCTCAGCCTTCGAGTAGGCGGGTTAAGGTGGTTGACAATGAGCGAGGTCAAGAGGAAGTTTAAGCCCATTGATTATGACCCCATCGTTGATTCGTTGTTTGTTAGCGTTCCGGATAGGCAGTATAAGTACTCAATCATGGTTGGAGACGACCTCATCTTGGATTTCGGCATGTTGCCAGGTAGGAATAAGATTGACGTGGTTGGGTTTGAGCTGTTGGAAGCCTCGAAGAAGTTTGGTGTTGACAAGTATGTGCTTTGGAACATTAAGAGCCTCCATGCTGAGATAAATGTTAATGAGAAGTGGGTTAGGCTGAAGCTTTCTATCGTTGCCCTCCAGCATAAGAAGGAGCGGAAGAGCAATAAAATACTTGAGGTGGCCAACTCGGGCATTCCACCGCTAGCTTCTTCAATTACTGTCTGATTCTTTATTCTACCCCGGTGTTGAATAATTGAATGGAATTTGAAAAAGAGTGAGGTTTTGGGATTTAAAAATGGGAGGTTCAGAGCTTTATTGAGAGCTCTGCCTTGTCGGTCTTCTTGAGCTGAATCGCTAGGAGCTGCTTGGTGTAGTCCCTGTATCGGAGGTATGAGAATATCATCAAAATAAAAGAGGCAGTCCCTACCAGGGAAAGAATAACGCCGGAGAGCTGTATGACAGTTGATGAGATAAACCATCCCTTGAGTATACCCAATAGCAGTAATCCTAGTGCAACTCCTGTTTCTATCCATATCTCTAGAAATCCATAAAGAG
>NZ_JALUFF010000015.1 GCF_027052235.1 Thermococcus sp. | reverse complement strand
CGATAGTTATGGTTGACGTCAACCGTGCCATGGCTCCCCCCTGGAGCGTCTGGGACGACCAGACCGACAGCTTGGCCCAGCGCGACACGGGCTGGATGCAGTTCTACGCTGAAAACAACCAGGAGGTTTACGACGGAGTTCTGATGGCCTTTAAGGTAGCCGAGACTGTTAACGTTCCGGTAATGGTCGTCGAGAGCGCGTTCATACTGAGCCACACCTACGACGTCGTCGAGATGATTCCTCAGGAGCTCGTTGACGAGTTCCTCCCGCCGAGGAAGCCCCTCTACACGCTCACCGACTTCGACAACCCGATAGCTGTTGGCGCTCTGGCCACTCCAAACGACTACTATGAGTTCCGCTACAAGCTGGCCAAGGCCCACGAAGACGCCAAAAAGGTCATCAAAGAGGTTGGTAAAGAGTTCGGAGAGCGCTTTGGAAGGGACTACAGCGACATGATAGAGAAGGGCTACGTGGACGATGCAGACTTCGTCTTCATGGGAATGGGCTCGCTGATGGGAACGGTAAAGGAGGCAGTTGACCTCTTGAGGAGCGAGGGCTACAGGGTCGGCTACGCGAAGGTGAGGTGGTTCCGCCCGTTCCCGAAGGAGGAACTGCTTGAGATAGCCGAGAAGGTCAAGGGAATAGCCGTTCTGGACAGGAACTTCTCCTTCGGGCAGGAGGGCATACTCTTCAACGAGGCCAAAGGAGCGCTCTACAACACCGGAGCAAGGCCGATAATGAAGAACTACATCGTCGGACTCGGTGGAAGGGACTTCACGGTCAGAGACGTCAAGGCCATAGCGGAGAACATGAAGGCGATAATAGAGAGCGGAAAGCTCGATAGAGAGGTTGAGTGGTTCCACCTCAAGAGGTGAGAGAGATGGAGATTCCCGAGAGCGTTAAGAAAAGACTCACCCTCCCCGCGGAGGAGCACTTCTATGCCGGCCATACAGCCTGCCAGGGCTGTGGCGCTTCCCTCGGCTTGAGATACGTCCTCAAGGCCTACGGGAGGAAGACCATAGTTGTCATCCCGGCCTGCTGTTCAACAATCATAGCCGGTGCCTGGCCCTACAACACCCTCGATGCCAATCTCTTCCACACGGCCTTCGAGACCACAGGAGCAGTCATAAGCGGAATTGAAGCCGCTTTAAAGGCCCTCGGGTACAAGGTCAAGGGCGACGACGGTGTTATGGTCGTCGGCTGGGCCGGCGACGGTGGAACAGCGGACATAGGGCTACAGGCATTAAGCGGATTCCTTGAGAGAGGACACGACGCCCTCTACATCATGTACGACAACGAGGCCTACATGAACACAGGAATCCAGAGGAGCGGTTCTACCCCCTACGGAGCCTGGACGACGAACACACCTGGTGGAAAGAGGCACTTTCTGGAGAAGAGACACAAGAAGAAGGTCATAGACATCGTCATAGCCCACGAGGTTCCCTACGCGGCAACTGCCAGCGTTGCCTATCCAGAGGACTTCATAAGGAAGCTCAGGAAGGCCAGAAAGATACCCGGTCCGAGCTTCATCCAGCTCTTCAGCCCGTGCCCGACCGGATGGAGAAGTCCGACCGACAAGAGCATCGAAATAGCAAGGCTTGCCGTCCAGACGGCTTACTTCCCGCTCTTCGAGTACGAGAACGGGAAATACAGAATAAACATGCCCAATCCGAGGAAGGAGCCGAAGCCGATTGAGGAGTTCCTTAAACTGCAGGGTCGCTTCAAGTACATGACCAGGGAAGACGTTGAGATACTCCAGCAGTGGGTCAACCACGAGTGGGAGAAGCTGAAGAAGCTCGCTGAGGTCTTTGGCTGACCTTTCATTTTTGTCCACGCAAAATTTAAGTTTCAAGTTGATAACTCACCAGAGGTGATATACATGGCTGAGAGCCCGTTTAAGGCGGACATCGAGAGGGTGAAGAAGGAGTACAGCGAAAAGATGACACCCGGAGCAATAGCCTACATCCCGGGAAGCAGCGTCGTCAACAAGACGGGAAGCTGGAGAGTCTTTATGCCCGAGTTCAACCGCGACAAGTGCGTTAGGTGCTACCTCTGCTACATCTACTGTCCAGAGCCGGCTATCTACCTCGACGAGGAGAACTACCCGGTCTTCGACTACGACTACTGTAAGGGTTGCGGAATCTGCGCCAACGAATGCCCGACCGATGCAATAGTTATGGTTAGGGAGACGAAGTGAGGTGGTGGAAGATGCCGATAAGGACCGTTATGAAGGCCAACGAAGCGGCTGCCTGGGCGGCAAAGCTTGCCAAGCCGAAAGTTATAGCCGCGTTCCCGATTACGCCCTCGACCCTCATTCCCGAGAAGATAAGTGAGTTCGTGGCGAACGGCGAGCTCGACGCCGAGTTCATAAAGGTCGAGAGCGAGCACTCAGCTATCTCTGCCTGTGTTGGAGCTTCAGCGGCTGGAGTTAGAACCTTCACGGCAACGGCATCACAGGGTCTGGCTCTGATGCACGAGGTTCTCTTCATCGCCGCAGGAATGCGCCTCCCCATAGTTATGGCCATTGGAAACCGCTCACTCAGCGCTCCAATCAACATCTGGAACGACTGGCAGGACAGCATAAGCCAGCGTGACACCGGATGGCTCCAGTTCTACGCTGAAAACAACCAGGAGGCACTCGATTTAATCCTAATAGCCTTCAAAGTCGCTGAAGACGAGAGGGTTCTCCTCCCGGCAATGGTCGGCTTCGACGCGTTCATATTGACCCACACGGTCGAACCTGTTGAGATTCCCGACCAGGAGGTCGTCGACGAGTTCCTCGGCGAGTACGTTCCCAAGCACGCCTACCTCGACCCGGCCAGACCGATAACCCAGGGTACACTTGCCTTCCCGGCCCACTACATGGAGGCAAGATACACCGTCTGGGAAGCCAACGAGAACGCCAAGAAGGTCATCGACGAGGTCTTTGAGGAGTTCGAGAAGCGCTTTGGTAGGAAGTACAGCAAGGTGGAGGAGTACAGAACTGACGATGCTGAGATAATCTTCGTCACAATGGGTTCCCTCGCCGGAACCGTCAAGGAGTACGTCGACCACCTCCGCGAGAAGGGAATCAAGGCCGGTGCCGCGAAGCTCACCGTTTACAGGCCGTTCCCCGTTGAGGAGGTTCGCGAGCTGGCCAAGAAGGCGAAGGTTCTTGCTTTACTGGAGAAGAACGTCACCTTCAGCGTCGGCGGAGCGCTCTTCCAGGACTTCAGCAGGGCCCTCGTAAACTGCAAGGAGAAGCCCATACTGATAGACTTCATCCTCGGCCTCGGCGGCAGGGACGTCACCTTCAAGAACCTTGACGAAGTCCTTGAGATCAGCAAGAAAGCCCTCGCCGGAGAGGAGTTTGATGAGGTTAACTGGATCGGCCTGAGGAAGGAGATACTGTGAGGTGAGGAAGATGGCCGTTAGGAAACCCCCGATTACCACTCGCGAGTACTGGGCACCCGGACACGCCGCCTGTGCCGGCTGCGGTTGTGCCACCGCTCTCAAGCTCGCCACCAAGGCCTTCAGCGAGGCCATGGAGGAGAAGTACGGCGATCCAAACGCCTTCGCCATAGCCCAGGCAACGGGATGTATGGAGGTTGTTTCGGCGGTATTCCCGTACACCGCCTGGAAGGCCCCGTGGGTTCACGTGGCTTTCGAGAACGCCGCCGCGGCAGCCAGCGGTGTTGAAGCTGCCTGGAAGAAGCTCGGCAGGAAGGGTAAGATACTGGCGATAGGCGGTGACGGCGGTACCGCTGATATAGGCCTTCAGGCTTTAAGCGGTATGCTCGAGAGGCGCCACAACGTGGTCTATTTAATGTACGACAACGAGGCCTACATGAACACAGGAATCCAGCGCTCAAGCTCAACCCCCTATGGTGCCTGGACAACAACTTCACCGCCCGGAAAGTACTCCATCGGTGAGGACAAGCCCAAGAAGTGGGTGGCTTTAATCGCTGCGGCCCACCAGATACCCTACGTGGCAACGGCTAGTATAGGGAACGCCTTCGACTTTGTCAGGAAGATGAAGAAGGCAGCAAAGGTCGATGGCCCAGCCTTCGTGCAGGTTCACTGCACCTGCCCGACCGGATGGAAGAGCCCGCTTGAGAAGGGCGTTGAGATAGCCCGCTTAGCTATCGAGACCGGAATGTGGCCACTCTTCGAGATTGAAAACGGCGACTTCTTCAACATCAAGATACAGTCACCGGGAGGAGGTGCTAAGGTCAAGCGCGAGGGAGGAAAGGTAGTGGCAATAGAGTTCAAGAAGCCCATCGAGGAGTACCTCAAGTTGCAGGGCAGGTTCAAGCACCTCTTCAAGAGGCCCGAGGCAATAGACGAGCTCAGGGAGCAGATCAAGGCCATGTGGAAGGTTCTTGGTGTTGACGTATACCTCCCCAAGCCCGGGGAGTGACCTTTTCTTTTCCATCATTTCCCATAATTGGGTACTGTTACCAACTTTCTAAACATTTTTAAGCGCTTAGGTAAACCTAAGTCGGAGGTGGTTTTATGACTATCAAAGCTCCGACCCTCAACATAGGCGGACTGGGCGCAGACCCCCTCGAACAGAGGATAAAGGAGAAGCAGACCAAGTGGAAGTACAAGATAGCGGTTTTAAGCGGTAAGGGCGGTGTTGGAAAGAGCACTGTCGCTGTAAACCTCGCCACAGCACTGGCGAAGATGGGATACTTCGTCGGAGTGCTGGATGCAGACATACACGGGCCGAACGTCGCCAAGATGCTCGGCGTCGAGAAGGCCGACGTTCTGGCCGAGAGGATGGAGGACGGACGCTTCGAGATGCTCCCACCGATGGCAGACTTCATGGGTCAGGTGACCCCGATAAAGGTAATGAGCATGGGTTTTCTAGTTCCAGAGGACCAGCCCGTAATCTGGCGTGGGGCACTCGTGACCAAGGCAATAAAACAGCTCCTCGGCGATGTTAAGTGGGGCGAGCTGGACTTTATGATAATCGACTTCCCGCCCGGAACCGGGGATGAAATACTCACAGTTGTTCAGAACGTTCAGCTTGATGCGGCCATAATTGTCACAACTCCCCAGGAGGTAGCTCTGCTCGACACAGGGAAGGCAGTTAACATGATGAAGAAGATGGAGGTTCCCTACATAACTGTCGTTGAGAACATGAGCTATCTAATCTGCCCGTACTGCGGGAATGAGATTGATGTCTTTGGAAAGGGCGGTGGAAGAAAGCTCGCCGAGAAGGAGGGCGTTGAGTTTTTGGGAGAAATCCCAATAGACCTAAAGGCGAGAGAGGCAAGCGACACGGGAATACCAATAGTCTTATACGGAGATACTCCAGCGGCAAAGGCTTTCATGGAGTTGGCGAAGAGGCTCGTCGAGAGGCTCAAGGAACTGAAGGGCGAGGATTCTGGGGAGGAGTAATCCCCTCAAAACGAAAAGCCCTTAAGCTCTTTTCTCCTATTTTCTCCGGCACGGCTCAGGCCGGGAAGTCCCGAGGCGATGGGGCCGTGCTGGGCCAGGCTACGTTGAGGGAGGGAGAGCATGAAAAGGGCCCTCACGGCTTTGCTCCTGTTGCTGCTTTTCGTCCCCCACGTTTCTGCCACGGGGGTACACTACTATCCGAACAGGGAGGCTTTTGAGGCCTTTCTCTCCTCGAACTCCACCTATACCGTCATTCCGGGAGAGGACTACTGGTCAAAGGGGTGGGCCCACTACGTTGACTCCAAGCTGGGCCTAGTAAAAAAGAGGGGAAACGGAGTAAGGGTTCTCGTCGGGAACGTTAAGGACAACCCCGAGATAGCAAGACTCTGGAACAGGACGGGTCTTCCGACTTCCCTCTCCTTTTCGCCCTCGATAATAGTTCTCAACGGCACGGTAATTATTACCGGAACGGAGGATAACATCTACCTAACCGAGAGGGCCTTTGCCGGACTCTGGAGCCCCTCAGCGAATTCACTTGCAATCTTCGGCCTGCTGTTCCTCGGGGTGTTCCTTCTCTTCCTGGCCTCCTTCGCCAGCTCCAGAGATCACACGGCAAAGTTCTTTACCCTGTCGGGGGCGCTGGTCTTCACGTGGCTCGCGCTCTCCAAGCCATCACCAATCCCGGACAGCTTCGGCCCTCTCTTCTTGAGGGGACTTGAGGTCTGGGCCGGGGCAGGCCCGGAAACCCCGCTTGAAGCCTTCCTGGGAAAGGCCTTCTCACTCGTTCCCCCTGTGGAAGAGAACCTCTGGTTTGCACACTGGGTCCTAATAATAACCGCGACCGGGCTCTTCTTTTACACCGCCCCCAAGAGGGAGAGGGAGCTGGGCTTCATAGCCTTCGGCTCGGCCTTTACGGCCCCCCTCCTGAGGGATGCAATTTCATCTCTGGACGTCTCCGCTCTCGCGGTAACGGCCCTCCTAACTGTTCTAGCAATAGCCGTTAACTCCGCTTTCTCCCCCGAATCGGGGAGCTTCCACATCCTCCTGATGGCCATCGCAACCCTCTTTGCCTCCATCTTCAACCCCCTCTTCCTCCTGCTCCCGCTGGTCTTCGTGGCCACCTTCCCGAAGAGGATGAAGAGAAACGCACTCTACCTGCTCCTCGTCATTCTGGGAGCCGTCGCCCTTGCCGAGCAGTTTCCCCTGTGGCTCGGGCTTCCTCAGGTTGGCTTTCCGGCCCTTGAGTTCGCGAAGGAGTCAGCACTCCCCCTCTTGGTGGTTGCCTACCTCTCCACCGGCTGGAAAAAAGGGTTCAGGATGAAGGGGCCGACTGCATTCCTAACGCTTCTCTCGGTCGTTTTCATCATACTGACTTCAGCCGGCCTCTGCGGTGCCCACTATGCCTACCTCTTTCTGGCCCTCCTCGTTCCGAGGGCTATCCATTCGCTCTCTTAGTCCCCGAACTTTATTGCCCCGAAGAGGGCCCCCTTCAGGTGTGGGCCAAGGGCCTTTATTATGCCGGGAGCTTGAGTGCCCTTCTTGAGGACGAGCAGGGTCTCCATGAGGCCGAGCTCCTCCATCCTCTTGACGTCCCTTCCGTGGCCGGTTTTCACGAGGGCCTCCTCGACTTTCTCGCTTATCGTCCCCGTTACGAAAAGCTTGTCTAGGCCATCGCTGATCCACGACTTTATGCGCTTCAGCTGGCTTTCCGTGAAGGCAACCTCCACTTCCCTCGCCCCGAACTCAACCTCCGTGACCCTGACATCAACCGGCAGGTTGTCAACCCAGCCGAACTTCCTTATCATCTGCCTGACGGGAATATCACCGAACTGCTCCTTGAGGTAGTAGAGGGGAAGGAGTGCGTCCTTTGGCCTGGGGCTGAATATCCCAATGTCCACGTAGGCCCCGTAGCCCACCTTTCCGAGGTCAGTAAAGCGCCCCCGGTAAGATTTGCCAGCTTCCACCGCGCTCAGTTTGTAGGGAACTTCCCCGAACTCCTGCCTGACAAGGTTCGCGCTTACCTCCTCGTCCTCGCCGTTGAGGGTAATCCTGACCCAGTTCTTCTTAACGGCTGAGAGCTTCCACTCCACCTCAAGGTCTCCGATGAGCGCTCTGAGCTTTCTATCGAGCTTTGAAAAACCGCTCCTGTCACCGTAAACCTTCTCCAGAATAACAACTTCCCTCATTCAAACCATCCCCGAAGTTCATTAAGAGGCCGTTCACCCTCAGGATTCCTTCTTTTTGCCCTTCTTTGAGCGGGACTTCTTGGGCTTCTTTCTCAGGCCGAGTTCCTCCTCCAGCTTGGCTATGCGCTCCTTCAGCTCCTCGACTATCTTGGTGTTGTCGTACTGCATGAGCATCTTGCCACATATCGGGCACTGGAACTCGTATTCCATGGCCTCGTCAAAGGTGAGCCTTGGATGCCCCTCAGTGCCACACCAGTAGTAGATTTCGCTGGTTTCCTCCTCCAGCATCTCCTTGAGCTTCTTGAGCTCGGCCATCTTCTTGGCCCGTATAATCTCGGGCAACTTCTTGGTCTCAAGTCGCCAGTAGTAGTAATACCAGCCGGTTTCCGGGTCTCTGATTCTCTTGAAGTCAGCGAGCCCCTGGTCGTTGAGGGCGTAGAGGATTCTCCTGACGGTGTTAATCCTTATCCCGGTCTTCTCTGCGAGCTCTTCGTCGGTTGCCTCCTTGACCTTTTCGAGAGCCTTAACTACCTCAACGGCCTCCTCACCGCCGATGTCCCGTGCGATTTCGATGAGTTCTTTGTTCTTCCTCCTCGCCACTGCGACGACCTCCGAGAATTCGAAGGAATCCTTAACGGACAAACCCCAATAGAAGTCTATGTCTCAACGGTTATATATACCTTTCCTGTCAAAATGACAACTATGATGAACAGAAAAGGGCGTCAATCGCTAAAGTATTCATTAAGCAGTTCCTTGGCAGAGGGTTTGTAGAGTTCTATGACCTCTATATCCTCTATGACGTTCCCCTCCCTCAGTTTGAGCTTGACCTTTCCTCCATAGACCTGGAGGTCATCAAGCATGCCGTATACTGCATCCTCTGCTTCCAGTGGCGTTTTGAACTTCATAATGTACTCCTCTCCGTTTTGGAGGATTAGCTTTACCCAGTACTCGTTCTTCCTCTTGAAGGGCCGGGTAATCTTCGGTTTGAAGTTATCAATGACAATCTCCAAGAGCTTCACCTCCACCCTAAGGACTTTTGGACTCTCTAAGGCTTTTAGGCCGTTGGCTTTTAAGGATTTTCCTGTCACCACGGGAGCTCAAGCCCCAGCTCATCGGCCTCCTCCTTAACCCTCTCAAGGGGAACTATCGCGCTCCTAGCGCCGACCTTCTGGACGGTGAGATAGGCCAGCAACATTCCGAGCTTCGCTGAGTCGAAGAGCGACCACCCCTTTAAGAGGCCGTATATGACGCCGGCATCGAAGGAATCGCCTGCTCCTGTAGAGTCAACGACCTCCGCGCTCAGCCCCCTGACTTCCCTCACCTCTTTTCCCGCCCTGACGATTGCACCGCCACCGTTGAGGGTTATTATCAGGTTTTTGGCGTTGCTGAGGAACGGGTCAAGGGAGCCGTACTTCCTGCGGTACTCGTCCTCGTTCATCAAGAGGTAGTCTATCATTCCCTCCACATCCCGGGGAACGGTCGCCTCGCCGATGTCAACGGAAATCCTTATTCCCTCGGTGTTCGCGAAGCGGACGGCCTCTTCTATGAGCTCCGGCGGATTCGAGGACAGGTGGAGAAACCTCGCCTCGCGCGCATAATCGGGCTTGAACCTCCTGAGGGAATTGGCTCCCAAGTGTTTGACTATCCTCTTGTCGTCCCCATGAACCATCGCAACTGCAACTCCTGAGGGAAGGCTCACAACGTCAATCCCCCGGGTGTCAACGCCCAGGGACTTGAAGTAGTTGAGGTGGGCCCTCCCTATCTCATCATCTCCAACGACCCCGATGAAACCTGTTCTGAGGCCAAAGGTGGCCAGCCAGCTTATCGTGTTTCCGGCAGCACCGCCGAGGCCAAAGTGGGCATCTCTGGCAACGACCTTCTCGTGGAACTCGGGAAACCTGTCGAGGAGGAATATTATGTCGTAGTTGAGGTTTCCCATACCGATGACGTCCAGCATGCTCATCCCCCCATACCAGTAGACGCCGGTCGTTATAACCTTTGCCGGGGAAAGATTTAAATATTCACTCCTACCCATAAATGAGTAAGAGGTGAACAAAAATGATGCTTATACTTGAGGCCTACTTCAAGAATTACCCCGCCAGAAAGAAGGTCGCCGAGTTCCTCTTCGAGAACGGGCTCAGCGTGAGGAACGGCAAGATATACCTGAAGAACGTCGAGATACCGATAAGCGAGCTGGCCAGGGCCATAGGCGTCAACAGGAAGATAATCTACCACACGATTGAATACATCGAGAAGACGTACCCGCTAAGGCTGATATTCCAGAAGCTCAGCCCTCTCCCGGGACTGATAAACGTGGCACCGCTCATGGGCTGGGAAGTCCTTGAGATAGAGGTGGAGAAGGGCTTCTACGAGAGTGCCTTCGGCGATGTGATGACGCTAATAGCAAAGAACAGTGTCCCTGTTATGGAAATCTTCGGAAGGAACCTCAGGGAAGAGCCCAGCAAAATATTCATCGTCATAGACGGAACCCTGCCGGTTGAGACCTTCGCCAAGATAAAGGAGATAAGGGGCTTCCAGAAGCTCATACTGCACACGCCGGAGAAGGAGAAGGAAAAGCTGGTCTGCAACTACTGTGAGGTCAAGTACTGCCCGAAGAGGATTCTCCTCGACAAGCTGACTACCCGATCACCCTGAAGCCCTCAAGTCCCTCCGGTTCTTCCCACTCCACCTTTACCCTCGTCACCCTCGCCAGAGGCGGTCCCTGATGTGCCCAGCCAATTAGTGCCTCCACCCTCTCGGGATCGCCCTCTATGACGGCCTCGACGCTTCCATCCGGAAGGTTCCTAACCCAGCCACTCACCCCGAGCTTTCTAGCTTCCCTCTGCATGCTCCACCTGAAACCAACTCCCTGAACCCTACCGTATATCCTCAGATGGGCCCTTACCCTCTCCATACCACACCCCGGCGAGTTTATTCCACAAGTGATTTAAGCTTTACCCGCCTACCAACTGGGGGATGGCCTATGGAGGCGATAATCGTTTACACGACCTTCCCGGACTGGGAGAGCGCAAGGAAAGTTGTGAGGGAGCTCCTCAAGAGGAAGCTCATAGTCTGCGCAAACCTCAGAGAGCACGAAGCGATGTACTGGTGGGAGGGTAAGATTGAGGAGGAAAAGGAAGTCGGGGCAATCCTCAAGACAGAGGTCAGTAAGTGGAAGGAGCTCAGGGATGCCTTGCTTGAGCTCCACCCCTATGATGTCCCGATGATTGCAAGGATAGACCTCGACAAGCTCAACAGGGAGTACTCGGAGTGGATGGCGAGGGTGCTTTTCGGATGATACGGAAGGTCAAGCCCCAGATAAGGGTTGTGGGCTTTGACGACGGCACTTTTTCCTTTTCTTCAAAGCTCATCCGCGGTAAAACGATTCTCATCGGGGTCGTGATGAAAGGAGCGGTTGAGGTAGTTGGAGTCCTGGCCCGCTGGATAACTGTGGACGGGAAAGATGCAACCGAGGCGATGATCAGCGCCGTCACCGAGTCCCGCTTCAAAGACCTCCGCGTAATCCTCCTGAAAGGCATAACCTACGCGGGCTTCAACGTAGTCGATGTCGAGAGGCTTTACAGAGAGACTGGACTGCCAGTCGTCGTCGTTGTGAGGAAGAGGCCGGACGTAGATGCCATGGAGAGCGCCCTGAGAAAGCACTTTCCTGATGCAGTGGAGAGGATAGGGCTCATAAGGAAGGCCCCGCCCCTCGTGGAGGTCATCCCGGAAAAGCTCTACCTCCAGGCAATTGGAGTTGACGAGAAAACCGCGCGGGAGATAGTCAGGGTGACCACCAGAAGTGGTCTCATTCCGGAGCCCCTCAGGCTGGCCCACATGATAGCCTCGGCCGTGATGACCGGGGAGAGCAAGAGGGAGTAGCTTTATAAAACGTGGGGAAAAAGAAGGAGAGGCCGATGATGCCAACAGGGTAGCTACCGAGTTGATGAGGAAGCCGTTCCAGTCTGAGGCTAGTCACATGGAACGAGGAGCACCGGCAGTTTGGAGTCCCTTATGACCCTCTCAGCCGTTGAGCCGAGGATTAGATCCTTGAGAACGCTCCTGCCCTTCTTGCCCAGCACTATGAGGGTAGCACCCTTCGCCAGGGCGGTTCCTATTATCGCCTGACTGGCGGTGCCCACCATAACCTCAAGGCTGAACTTACCGTCAAGCCCGCGAGAGAGCTTCTCCAGGTTCTTCTTGGCGACCTCTATGTTGTGCTCCAGCTCCTTTATCCCTCCGTAGTCGACAGAGTGAAGGAGTACTCCGCTCTCAACGTGCTCAAGGAACCTTTTGACCACCTGGGCAACCCTCAGGGAGCACTTCGAGAAGTCAACCGCCACGAGGGGCTTCCTGAAGAGGCCGGAGCACTCGACCGGCAACTTAAAGGACTCCCCCTCCCTGACGTATTTGAGGAGAAGTACTGGCTTCTTCGTTGTTCTCGCGAGGTTTGAGGCCGTGCTCCCCATGAACATCTGCCTCCAGGCGTTCTCCCCTATGCTTGGGGTCACGATGAGGTCAACGTTCTCCCTCTGGGCGGTCTCTGCAATCTCTATGGAGGGTATCCCTATGGTGACGTGGGTCTTCACGTTGATGCCCATCTCCCTCAGTTCCCTGGCTATGTCCTCCAGCTTCTCCCTGAAGACTCCCTCAAGCTCAAAGGCCTCGAACTCCGTCACTGTTATGTCGATGACGTGAATCAGATGGAGTTCCCTGGCGCCGAGCTTGAAGAGCTCGGGGATGCAGTGCCTGAGCGCGTGAAGGGAAACGTCCGAAAAGTCCGTGGGGTAGAGAACCCTCTCGAACATGGAGCCCACCATGGGATAATACGGCAGGAAACTATATTAGGGTTTTCTGGAAGTATGGGCGATGGAGATGAAGAAAGCAGTGCTGAGGGCGATCAACCTCCACAAGGTTTACAGGATGGGCAAGGGGGTAAGGGTTCACGCCCTCAGGGGAGCGAGCATAGAGGTCTACGAAGGGGACTTCGTGGCGATAATCGGGCCGAGCGGGAGCGGTAAGACGACGCTCCTCAACATACTCGGGCTCCTCGACGTTCCTGACTCCGGAGAGGTGTTCATAGACGGCATCCCCGTTGTAGGTCTCGACGATGACGAGTTGAGCGAGATAAGGCTGAGGAAGATAGGCTTCGTGTTCCAGCACTACAACCTCATCCCAATCCTCACGGCCCTTGAGAACGTCGAACTACCGATGATCCTCGCGGGAGTTCCGCCGAAGAAGAGGGTCGAGAGAGCCAGAGAGCTCCTCAGGATGGTCGGCATTCCCGAGATGGAGGAGCACAAACCAAACGAGATGAGCGGTGGGCAACAGCAGAGGGTTGCGATAGCTAGAGCTCTGGCAAACGAGCCGAGCATCGTTCTTGCGGACGAGCCAACTGGAAACCTCGACACCAAGTCCTCGGAGGAGATAGTGAACCTCATGCTGAGGCTCAACAGGGAAAGAAACATTACCTTCGTTGTGGTCACCCACGATATGGATGTGGCAAAAAAGGCCGATAGGGTTTTGAGGATAAGGGACGGAAAGCTCTACGAGGTGAAAGAACTTTGAAGAGGCTCGTGGTCATCCTGATAGTCCTGCTCACCCTGATTCCCCCCGTTCACGCCTCATCTCTTGCCGAGCCGGACTACATGAAGACATTCCAGGGCTACCTGGGACTAGGAGAGTCCGTAATAATCGGCAACTACACTATAACCGTCGTCAACTTCCTCTACAACCCGAACACATGGCCACCGCTGGTTCTCTTTGAGATAAGGGACAACAGGAACTTCAGGAGGGAGACTTTCTCCCTATCTCCCGGCGAGAGCTACCCCTACGAGGATATAAAGGTCTCGCTGATATACATAGAGAACCCCCTCTCGAACAGCCCGAGGGCTCTCGTGGCGGTCTACTCAAAGCCCGCAACTGTCTTCTACGGTGTCGCCCACGAGAACACCACCTTTTCCTACGGCCCTCTCCAGCTCTCGGTGCTTGAAATCAAAAACGAGAGCGTTTTGATGCGCTACCACAGGAACGGAACTACTGACTACGCCTACTTTGGAAAGGGGGCCCATTTATGGTACAGCACGGACATACTGATATACAACATCACCAACGATAGCGCCACGATGAAGATACTCGTGCCCAAGTACATAACCTACTCGATAGTCGAAGGCACCGTGGTTATTGTGAAAAACGTCAGCTTCTCGCCCGTCGAGGTCGGTGGACCCTTCCAGCTCAACGTCACCGTGGAGAACATCGGGAACAGGGTGGCGAGATACGTTAAGGTCTACCTCTACTCGAAGTCCTACCTGCAGGGACAGGAGAACGTCCAGATGGTTCTCCTCCCGACGGTTAACGTGCCCACATTTGAAAGGGAGATACCCTTCGCATCCTACCGCCAGGGACCCATCCAGTACACCGGAATGCTCCAGCCAGGCCACGAGAAGACGCTTCACTTCACGCTCATAGCCTCGAAGGCCATAAAGCCCGACGTTTATCCGCTCTACATCAGCGTCGAGTACAGCGATGAGAACGGGGTCACCAAGAGAGAGGAGTTTGAGATCGGGATACCCGTAAACGACATCATGAGGCCAAAGGTGGTAATCGAGAACTTCACAACCGAGCCCAACCCGGTAGAGCCTGCATCGAACTTCACCGTTCTCCTGAAGGTAAGAAACGCCGGCAACGCTCCTGCATATCACGTCAGGGTCGAGCTCCTACCAACTAAGCCGAAGGAGGGAAGGCAGACATACACCCTCTTTCCAACAGGGGAGACGGAGGAGCAGGCCAGCATATACCCAATCAGAAAGCAGAGCGTCATCTACTTCGACGAGCTACCCGTGAACGGAACCGGTGAAGGGGTTCTGGTCTTCGCCGTCAAGGAGGTCCCGACGGGGGTTTACCCCCTCTACGCTGTGATAACCTACGAGGACGAGAACAGCGTCTCCTACAAAGAGGAAGCAACCTTTGGAGTGCAGGTCGAGGGAAGACCGAGGCTTAAGGTCTACATCGGCAACGTCTGGATAAGCGACGGAAAGTACAACTTCGAGATTGACGTCGCGAACGACGGGAAGGCACCGGCGAGGGGCGTAACCGTATCGGTAAGCTCCCCGGTTTTAAGCCTCTTCCCCCTCGGCGAGCGCTACGTCGGTAGCGTCGAGTCAATGGACTACGACAGCGTGAACTTCGTGGTTCTGAACTCAACCGTCAGCGCGGGCCGTTACCCGATAGTCGTTAAAGTTACCTATATGACGATAAACGGGAGCTTTACGAGTTTCAACCAGACCATAAGCCTCCAGCTACCGGCCAACATCTCGGCCAGAAGGAAGTACGACTACTACTACATAGCCGGCGCGCTTTTCGTCCTGGTGATACTCATAGCCTGGAGGCTGAGGCGTGGATAGGGAGATACTGAAGATAGCCTTCAGGAACCTCCACAGGAGGAAGATAAGGACATTCTTCACAATGCTCGGCATAATCATCGCGATAGCCTCAATAACGGCCCTCGTTTCGATAGCCGAGGGCTTCCAGCTCTCCATAAGCAGAACCCTGCAGAGCACAAGCAACGTCGTAATAGTCCTTCCGGGCATGGGGGCCTCGATATGGACCATCGGGACGAACACCCTCAACGAGAGCGTCGTTGACGAGCTGAGAAAGATAAACCACGTCGAGGCCGTAAATCCCGTGCTCGTCAAGTTCACGGTGATGGAATACAGGGGCTGGGAGATACCCGTTACCGTTATGGGGATAATCCCTAGGGACGCCCAGAGGTTCTACGCCCTCACCGGGCCACAGCTCCAGAGGGGCCAGTTTATACCGCAGGGTTCCCGCTTCAAAGCCCTCCTTGGCTATTCCCTGGCGAACGGGAGGGTTCAGAAGGAGGGTGGGGGTTATCTGAACTGGGAGATACTCCCGGGCCAGACGATAAAGATATACGACGAGAACGGAAGGGCCTGGGAGTTTAAGGTCTCCGGAAACTTCCAGGAGAGCGGAGAGAGCGTCATAGGAGGCTTCATAGACACCAGCGTCTTCGTCCCCCTGGGAACCCTGCAGAGGATGTACAGCGAGCAGGGGCAGGTAAGCTTCATCGAGCTCTGGGTGGATGATGTCTCCTTTGTGAACCAGGTTAAGGAACAGGTTCAGAAAATCCTCCCGAGTGCCACTGTTATAACCGAGAGCCAGGGCATAGAGGTCGTCGTCCAGATAGAGACGATGCTGAACAACCTCCTCATCGGCATAGGGAGCATAGCACTCTTCGTCGGTGCATTGGGCGTGATAAACACGCTCCTCACATCGGTCATGGAGAGGACGAGGGAGATTGGAACCTACAGGGCCCTTGGGGCCAAGAAGAGGTTCGTCCTTGAGATGATACTCCTTGAGGGCATGATGATGACCCTGATCGGGGGAATCATAGGCTTTGGGTTCGGCGTTCTGATGGCGGAGATAGTCGTTGGACTGTTAAGGGCAAAGACTCCCGGACTCCCGGGCCCGGTCGTCGACGCAAGAGTAGTCGCTGTCGCCTTCGGGGTCACCGTGATAGTGGGCCTCCTCGCCAGCATTTATCCGGCCAAGAAGGCAGCGAAGCTGAACCCGGCAGAGGCCATAAGGCACGTGGAGTGAAAAGGGTTATAACGGCCAGACAGAAGTTTTAACGGTGATGTCTATGGTCAAGAGGGTTCACATCTTCGACTGGCATAAAAAGCACGCGAAGAAGGTTGAGGAGTTCGCGGGCTGGGAGATGCCCATCTGGTATTCAAGCATAAAGGAGGAGCATCTGGCTGTCAGAAACGGCGTCGGAATCTTCGACGTCTCCCACATGGGGGAAATCTTCTTCCGCGGTAAAGACGCCTTGGAGTTCCTCCAGTACGTCACAACCAACGACATAAGGAAGCCTCCCGCAATAAGCGGAACCTACACCCTCGTCCTCAACGAGAGAGGCGCAGTTAAGGACGAGACGCTTGTCTTCAACCTCGGGAACGACACCTACATGATGGTCTGTGACAGCGACGCTTTCGAGAAGCTCGACGCATGGTTCAACGCGATAAAGCGCGGAATAGAGAAGTTCGGCGAGATAGACCTTGAGATAGAGAACAAGACCTACGACATGGCGATGTTTTCAATACAGGGGCCTAAAGCTAGAGACCTCGCCAAAGACCTCTTCGGAATTGACATCAATGACCTCTGGTGGTTCCAGGCGAAGGAGGTCGAGCTCGACGGGATAAAGATGCTCCTCTCGAGGAGCGGCTACACGGGCGAGAACGGCTTCGAGGTCTACTTCGAGGACGCCAACCCGTACCACCCGGATCCGGCCAAGAGGAGCGAGCCGGAGAAGGCCCTCCACGTCTGGAAGACCATCCTTGAGGCCGGAGAGAAGTACGGCATAAAGCCCGCTGGACTGGGAGCGAGAGATACCCTCCGCCTTGAGGCCGGCTACACCCTCTACGGAAACGAGACCAAAGAAAAGCAACTCCTCAGCACCGACATCGACGAGGTAACCCCTCTCCAGGCCAACCTTGAGTTCGCAATATTCTGGGACAAGGAGTTCATAGGGAAAGAAGCCCTGCTGAAGCAGAAGGAGAGAGGCCTTCCGAGCAAGATGGTGCACTTCAAGATGGTCGACAGGGGAATTCCGAGGGAAGGGTATAAAGTCTACGCGAACGGCGAGCTCATAGGCGAGGTAACGAGCGGAACCCTCTCACCACTCCTCGGCATAGGGATTGGAATAGCCTTCGTGAAGCCGGAATACGCGAAACCGAGCGTGGAAATCGAGGTCGAGATAAGGGGCAAGCTCAGGAAAGCGGTAACGGTTACTCCTCCCTTCTACGACCCCAAGAAGTACGGCGCCTTCAGGGAGGAGTGATTTCCCCATTCTTTTCTCTCATGTTTTCTCGCACGCCCAAAGGCTTATAGGTAATGGGGGCGTTACCTGGTAACGGGGGCGTTACCTATGCTGTTCGACCCGAGGCCTAAGAGGAGCATTGAGGAGTTATTCGATAGGAGAGAAGAGTTTGAGGCACTCTTATCAGCTGATGAGCCCTTAACGCTCCTCCTCGGGATAAGAAGGGTTGGTAAAAGCTCCCTCCTGAGGGCAACGCTCAACGAGATTGAGAGTGGTGTTTACATAGACGCCAGGAAAATGTACTTCGATTCAGGTGGCTGGATAACGGCGGATTCCCTGAGGAGGGAGCTTGAGAGGGCCCTCAACTCCCTGGGCAAGGACTTTAGAAGCATCCTCATCGAGGCCATGAAGACCGTTAGGGGCGTGAGAGTGAAGGGGATTGAGCTCAGGTTCGAGAAATCCCTTCAAATTTCCGACGTCCTTGAGGCCCTTAATGAGGTCGGGGCTGTTATAGGTGTGGACGAGGCCCAATACCTCCGCTTTTACGGTTCCCGCGGGGGACGGGAGTTTTTAGCACTCCTTGCCTATGCCTATGATAACCTTGAGAACCTCAGGTTCATCCTGACGGGTTCGGAGGTCGGTCTCCTCCACGACTTCCTCGGCCTTGACGAGTACGAGAGCCCCCTTTACGGAAGGAGCTACGGGGAAGTAAGGCTGATGCCCTTTTCGAGAAGTCTCTCCGTCGAGTTCCTGAAACAGGGCTTCGCGGAGGCGGGTGTTGAAGTTCCGATGATGGACATTGAAAGAGCAGTTGAAGTCCTTGACGGAATCCCTGGCTGGCTTGTGGACTTTGGGAGGGCTTATATCAGGGAGAGGAACCTTAAATCCGCGATTGAGAGCGTCTTAAAGAGGGCCGAAGGCTTCCTCAGGGGAGAGCTCAAAGAACTTGAAAGGAGAAGTCCCCGCTACGTCCTGATCCTTGAGGGCATCGCAAAAGGCTACAACCGCTGGGAGCTCCTCAGGGAGTATTTAGCCGTAAAGGGGCAGGAAGTCCCAAAGGCGAGGCTTGCAAAACTCCTGGACAGCCTGGAAAAGATGAGCTGGATAGTTAGGGAATGGGTGGATGGCAGGAGGAGGTACCGCATAGTTGACCCGGTCATTGAGCGGGTTCTGAAGGAGAGCGGATAGATTTTTATTCCTCCCGCTCCATCTCCAGACATGCCCAAAAGGCACGCTCTCCTCGCGGTGCTCCTCTGGTCAACTGTCGCTTCCGCCTTCAAGCTCTCGCTGAGGTATTTGACACCACTCCAGTTGCTATTCTACGCCTCTCTAACTTCCCTCGTAGTCTTTGGAATACTCCACTCCCGCGAGTTCTCTATAAGGAGGCAGAACCTCCGCTCGGCCTACCTCGGCCTTCTCCTTGTTCTCTACTACACCGTCCTCTTCTCGGCCTATGACATGCTTCCTGCTCAGGAGGCGCAGGCCTTGAACTACACCTGGCCTCTGATGCTCGTCCTTCTCTCGGTTCCGCTCCTCGGGATGAGGCCCGGAATAAGGGTGGTTACCGGGCTCTTCCTCGGCTTCTTTGGTGCCTTTATCGTGGCCACGAGGGGAAACCTGAGGGGGCTGGACTTCTCGAATCCAGCCGGGGTTGCCCTAGCCCTCGGGAGCGCGGTGATATGGGCCTCCTACTGGGTGCTGAACCTTAAGGATGATAGACCTCTGGTTGAGAAGACCTTTTGGAACTTCCTCTTCGGCTCCGCCTACGTTTTTCTAGCTTTGGCTTTCTCGGGCGGGCTTACCCTTCCGCCCCTTAAAGGTCTTATCGGAGCGGTTTACGTCGGCCTATTCGAGATGGGCGTTACCTTCCTCATCTGGTACAGAGCTATAGAGGATGAGATGGAGTTCGCCTCGAATTTGGCCTATCTCGTGCCCTTCCTGAGCCTTTTCTTCATCTCGCTGGCGGTGGGGGAGAGGATAGAGGCCTCAACGGTCTTCGGGCTTTGCCTCATCGTGGGAGGAATCCTTCTGGGGAAGGGCTAAAGAACGAAGTGAAGTTGAACCACTCAGTACTGGTAACGGAAAACGTTTATTAGTTTTTAGCAGTTAAGTATCTTGGGGTTGCCCGCCGAGTGAGGTGCTTAACCTCGTGAGGTGGGCTTGGCGAACGCCTCTCCTTATTGGGCGCCCGAGTGAAGCCCGGGTCGAGGGCGCGATGACGGCCCGGACCTTCGTGAGGGGGCCATCGCCACCAGAGAGCCGGCGGGGTTGGGTTGGGCTACGGTTGAGGCCCGCCGGATTGATGAAGGAGGCCGAGGCCCCGAGCGGGGCCGATGACTTTTGTTTGTTGGAGGTTTGTCCATGAGCCTTTCAGGAGAGATAAAGAGAGCCTTGAAGAGTATTGAGGAGAAGTACGGCGTTAGCTGGCAGAGGTTTTATTACCTCGCCGAGGTGAGCAACAACTGGGAACCCCTCCTTGAGAAGGCCGATGCTGAGGAAATCCTTGAGGATTTAGCAATGCTCTTCGAGCTCGATGAAGAATACCAAAAAGCTCATCGGAAAAGCTTCCTCAAACCCCCTCGATGAGAAATGGCATGTATAGTCATCAAAACTCTGCCAAGCCAGGAATTCTGTCAAAATTCTCCTCAGAAAAGGGTGTTTAATACTAAAAAGCCCCAAACAGTTTCAATTTCATTATCGGTGCTCAGGGGCAACTTCTCAAGTTAAACACGCACAAAAGACCAAACTTACACATAAAAATTCTCCAAACTCAAACCCTTAGGAAAAGCACCTAACCTCTCGCCGGCGCTGAAGCTTTTGGAAAAGCTTTACGAACTCTGATGATAGCTAGCCGGGCAAAGTCCCGATGGTGGGGCCGCCGAGATTTGAACTCGGGTCTCCGGCTCCCGAAGCCGGAAGGATAGACCAAGCTACCCCACGGCCCCACTACCCGCTCATAAGGGAATTCGCAGGACTTATAAAGTTTACGGAGTAGGAGAGCCGGCAGGTGGGAAGATGAAGGTAAGCGTCATAGTGCCGACTTACAACGAGCGCGAGAACCTCCCGGAGCTCTTTGAGAGGATTTCGAGGGCACTGAAGGGCTACGATTACGAGATAGTTATTGTAGATGACGATTCACCCGACGAGACTTGGAAGCTGGCCCAAGAACTCTCGGGGAAGTACAACGTCAGAGTGATAAGGAGAACAAAGGAGAAGGGCCTCTCTTCAGCTGTAATAAGGGGCTTCAAAGAGGCCAGTGGAGACGTCTTCGTCGTTATGGACGCCGACCTGCAGCACCCGCCGGAGGTCATCCCGAGCCTGCTGAAGGCGATAGAAGCGGGGGCTGACATTGCAATAGCCAGTCGCTACGTCCCCGGTGGGAGGGTGGAGAACTGGTACTGGTACAGGAAGCTCATCTCGAAGGGCGCAATAATGCTCGGAAGACTGGCCCTGCCGAAGATAAGGAACGTTCGTGATCCGGTGAGCGGTTTCTTCGCCCTCAGGAAGGAGGTTGTCGAGGGGGTTGAGCTGAACCCGGTGGGATTCAAGATACTCCTTGAGATACTCATCAAGGGGCGCTATGAAAAAGTCGCTGAGGTGCCCTTCACCTTCGGTCTCAGAAAAGCCGGCGAGAGCAAGCTGAGCGGGAGAACGATGTTCAACTACCTCAGGCACCTCTACCGGCTGATGCGCTGGGAAGGCGAGCTAGACAGGCTCCTCAAGTTCAGCCTGGTCGGTCTCTCCGGAGTATTGGTTAACGAGGGCTTCCTCTGGCTCTTCGTCCACCTTGGCATCGACAAGTATATAGCCAATATACCCGCCACCGAGCTAGCGATACTCAACAACTTCCTATGGAACGACCTCTGGACGTTCCGTGACCTCAGGAAAAGACCCCTCCCCCAGAGGCTCCTGAGCTTTCACGCAGCTGCCCTCACCGGGGCGCTCTTCCAGTGGATTATCTACGTGGTTCTCGTCTGGCTCGGAATGAACTACCTCCTGGCAAACCTCGTGGGAATAGTGCTGTCCTTCGTAGTCCGCTTTCTCTTCAACAGGCACGTCACGTGGGGGTAAGCATTTAAGCTCCTCCCCCTATTTTTCCCGGTGGTATTATGAGGCGGTTCTTTGACCGGGCGAAGTTCAGTAGGGAGAGCGTTCTCAACTACGTCAACGAGATTGGGAAGTTCCATCGGATACAGGGGTCAAGGGAGCTCGTCGATACAGTCCTCGTCGTGAAGGAGTTTGTTGGGGAGCTCGGGGTTGAGGTTGAGCTCCACAGGGCTTCCTACGACGGGAGGAGCTGGCACCTAACCCTTAAATCTCCAATAGCGTGGGAGCTTGTAGAAGGAAAAGCCCGGCTCGGGGAAAAGACGCTGACGACCGGGGAGAGCCCGCTCCTTGTGATGGCCCACTCCCCTCCGGGGGAAGCCGAAGGGGAAGTCCTGCCAATCCTGAGGGAGGAAGACTGGGAGAGGGCAGAGGAGAAGGTTGTCCTCGTCGGGAGAGATTGGAGAGAGGCATACAGGAAAGCCAACGAGGCCGGTGCAAAGGGCTTCATAGCATACAGGGAGAAGGGCGGGAAGGCATTCCCCTACATCGGCCTGTTCCTGACGGAGGATGACATGGAATGGGCCGAAATACCTGCCATCGCCGTCCCCGAGGAGGTCGCGAAGGAGCTAACCAGAAAGGCCCTGAGCGGGGGAGTGAGGGCGAGAATAAACGTCGAGAGCGAGGTGAAGAAGAGAGAAGACCTGCCAATGCTACTCGCCAAGGTCGGGGAGCCCCCTTACATCCTCTTCACGGCCCACATCTGCCACCCGAAGCCCGGGGCCAACGACAACGCTTCCGGAAGCGCGATGCTGATGGAGCTCGCCCGCGCCCTGAGCAATGCCAGAAGTTCATCCCGCTTCGGCTTCGCCTTCCTCTGGGTTCCCGAGTACCACGGAACACAGGCCTTTGTGGATTCCCTCGGGGTTGATGAATACTACACCTCCATAAACCTCGATATGGTCGCCGGAAGCCCCGACCGTTCCGGCTCCACGCTTATGCTTGTCAGAACGCCCCTTTCAAGGTTTTCAATGGTCTCAGGGCTTCTGGAGGCATACCTTGAGTTGTCGAACTCCAGGGGTTCGAGCTTTTCTGGAAGCCCGATGCCGGTAATGCCCTTCAGGGCCTATCCCTACGAGATGGGGAGCGACCACGACGTCCTGAACTTCTTCGGCGTTCCGGCGGTGATGCCCATAACGTGGCCCGACCGCTTCTACCACTCCAGCGAGGACAGCGTTGAGAAGCTCAGCAGGGAAACCATCGGGATCATCGGGCGGGCCGTTCTGGCCACTGCTCTAGCCTTGGCTGAAGGAGAGGAGAACGAACTCAGGAGATTCGCTAGGGCCTACTCCCTGAAAGTTCTCGGGGAGCTGTCAATGGAGCGTGATACGGAGGAGGCCGAGAGGCTCGTTCTCAGAGGTCTCGCCCGGGACTCGGTTTACCTGGGAATCAACGTGGGGCACGACTTTAGGGAAGAACCCTGGCTGGAGTGGAAGTCCAGAGGGATTCTGAACGAGAGGCTCATAAGGGCCAGAAACGCCGACTGGAGGGCCTTCAAACAGCTGACGAAGGAGAGGAAGGTTTACACCCAACTCCACGAGTTGCTCATGCTCGGAGAGATCCTCCCGAGGGAGAGGGCTTTAATGGCACTTGAGGAGGAATACGGCAGAGTTGAGAAAGAAAAGCTTGAGAATCTGGTAGAACTCCTCGCGGGGGCCGGAATAGTCTCGCTCAGCTCCCAGAGCCCCTGAGCTCTTCCTCCAGCTCGTTTATCCTTTTCAGTATGGTGGCCTTTATGTGCTCCAGGAGCTCACCTGGGGAGACGGCGCTGTAGGTGTATCCGAGCCAGCCTTGCTGGACGAGCTCGCGCCTCAGGATGCCCTTCCGGTAGAGGCTCAGCACGTGCTCCCTGACCGAGCGCTCGCTTATCCCGAGCTCGTTCACTATCTCGGTTACCCTCATGGGCCTCCTCTTTTCAAGGAGGAGGCGGTATATCCTCAGCTCGGTCTTTTTGACCCCCAGGGAACGGAGCAAGGCCTCAAGCCTCTCGTAAACGTCGCTCATCCCTGTCACCCAACTGTTTGTTCACACCTATGAAAATTAGATTGCACAGGTGTTAATAAGCCTTTTCATTACCACTTCCAGTAGGCCCGTGTAAATAGAACGAGAACAGTTACTATCTCAAGCCTGCCGAGCCACATAAGGAAGAACATCAGCAGTCTTGTGGAAGGGGGAAAGATGAGGTAGTTGGCCATTGGCCCAACGGCCCCGATGCCCGGTCCTATGTTTCCAAGGGTCGCCGCAACGGCGCTCATTGAATCGGCTATGCTGAGCTGTGCCCCCGTGGTAGTTCCGTTGAACATAACGAAGAGCGACGCGAGCAGGAACACCAGCAGGTAAAGGACTATAAACGCTAGGGCACCCCTGACGGAGTGCTCATCAACGGGCTTCCCGCCAAGTTTAACCGGCCTTAAAGCATTTGGGTGAAAGGTCTGAAAAAGCTCCCTCCTGAGGGCTTTCAGCCCTATAACCCACCGGACTACCTTAATTGAACCTGCAGTGGAGCCACTGGAACCGCCAATGAACATGGCGAAGAAGAGCACCGTCTGAGCAGGTAGCACCCAGCGGGCGAAGTCCATTGTAGCATAGCCTGTGGTGGTTACTATTGACGTTACCTGAAAGAGGGCCTGCCTGAGGGCGGTGAGGAAAGAGAACCCATACTGTCCTATGAGCATCGGAACGAGAAGGAAGGAGAATGCAAGGAGAAAGAGGATGTAAGCCCTGAACTCTTCGTTTCTGAAGATCCTCCAGTCCCCTCTAAGGAGATACCAGTAGAGGGCGAAGTTCGCCCCAGCGAGCACCATGAAGATTATAACAACCCACTGGACGATCGGAGAGAAAGCTCCCAACGAGGCGGAGAGGGGGGAGAACCCACCGGTGCTCATCGTCGTGAAGGAGTGAAGGAGCGCCATGTATGGGGTCATCCTTGGGGCCATCCCCAGGTAATGGAGGAGGCTCAGCAGGGTGGTTTCAAGGAGCGTCAGGGCCAGGTAGATGGCCCAGAATATTCTTGCGGTCTGCCTTATGTGGGGGGTAAGCTTCTGGAGCTGTGGGCCCGGAGCCTCAAGGCTCATGAGCTCGGCACCGCCGACACTGAGCCTTGGAAGTATTGCTATTGCCAGAACCACTATACCCATTCCGCCGAGCCACTGGGTAAACTGGCGCCAGAAAAGCACCGAGCCGGGCAAGCCAGAGAAGTCGTCGAGGACTGTGGCACCAGTAGTAGTAAAACCGCTCATGCTCTCAAAAAGCGCATTTACCGGATTAGCGAGGGAAGTTTTCCCGAAGAGGATGTAGGGCAAGGCCCCCAAGATTGCAACGACCAACCATGCGACAGAGACCAAGAAAAAGGCCTCCCTAGTCCCTATTTCGGGATTTTTGTCGAGAAGACGGAGGGAGAGACCAATAGATAGACTCAAAAAGAGGGGAATGAGGAATGGCCCCACCGGGGTGCCCTCTTTCAGCGCCAGAAGAAGTGGAGGAAGGAAGGCAAGGCCAAGGAGGGTTGTTATCTCACCTAGAAGGGCAAGTGTAGAGCGCATCCTCATATTTCTATCTCCCCAAGCCTTTCGTTTTCAACGACCAAGATGACTACGTCCCCCCTTCTCAAGCGGAACTCATCGGTCGGGATTACGATTTCACCCTCCCTGATAACGGGCCCGAGCACAGCACCAACTTCCTTAGGCCCCTTACCGACTAAGGCATCATTAACCTCAACGGCCAAGACGGTGACTCCGGGTATCCCTGAGACAACACCAAGGACGTGCTCGCCCTTCGTGGCTAGGACTATTCTGTCCGCTGTTTCAACCTCTGGACTGACGACAAAAATGCCGTTCTTTTCAAAGATATCGCCAAAAAACGCCTCGTGAACGACAGAGAAAACCCTTTCAATGCCAAGCTTCATAGCCAAAAGTCCAGCAAGGAGGTTATCGCTGTCGTTTCCTAGGGAAGCCACGGCCACTTCGGCTTCACTCAGCCCCTCTTCCCTCCAGAGGGAAACGTCGAAGACGTCTCCCTGAATCACCATTGCCGATTCCAGCTTTTTAGATGCGTAAAGTGCCCGTTGGGGGTCTTTTTCAACGAGCTTGACGTCGTACCCCTTGTTTGACAGCATGGAGGCCAGTAAAACTCCCGTTTCACTTCCCCCCATGATCAGGACGTTCTTCGGCCTTCTAGGATGATAGGAGCGCTTTATCTCTTCGATGGTGCCCACTATAAGCTTTCTCCCACCAACTTCCACACTCCACGTGTCCTCTGGAACAGAAACCGCATCGCCAACGTAGAGGTTGCCGTAGATGTTCCTGAGAAATCTCAGCTCGGGGTAGTCGACAACGTTTATTATGCTCCTCGCAACAAGAGGAACGGCACACACCATAAGATCGACGCCGAGGGCCTTCCTGCCCCTGCCCCATACATGGAGGTAGTCCATGTTCTTAACGCGGGCTATCGTCTTTGGGTTCGAGAGGGTTTTTGCAAGAGAGCAGACTATGATGTTAACGTTGTCGTTGTCGGTGGTCGCTATAACGTAGTCCGCTTCCCCAACTCCCGCCTCCTCCAGCGTCTCCGGGAGCGTGGCGTCGCCCTCAACGCCGAGGACATCGAGAAAGTACTGAAGCTCCTCAATAAGTTCACCCCTTATATCAACGACCGTCACCTCGTATCTCTTTGAGAGGTGCTCCGCAACGCGCCTCCCAACGCGACCCGCACCAACGACGATTACCTTCATTGCCATCCTACCAACGTACACAGAATGGTTTTAAACGTTGACGGTTCCAATGTAGAGCCCTTCGGGGAGGAAGAGGCTTGCCTCTCTAAATCCCCGGAGGAACGGGACGAGCTTTACACCCTCCCTGACGTCAAAACCCTCTACGTAGGGGTTCACAGTCGGGAGAACCAGGAACTTCCCAAGCCTGGCGAAGACCTTGACCTTCTTGGAGACGCCACCGCTCCTGAAGGTATAAGCCGGATGGGCATGCCCGAGGAAGGCCTCCTCGAAATCCATGGGGGGTAGCCTCCTGTGGCCGTGAAGAAAGAGCTTGCCGTCTATCAGGAAGTGGTCGGAGACCTCAACGTTGGGGAAGTTCTCCGTCACTTCTTCAATTCTTCCATCGTGGTTCCCCTTCGCTATGAGAACGTTCACATCACGTATCTGGCTGAAGAAGCGGAGGAGCATCTCCCGCAGGCGGAAGCTCAGGCCGAGGGGCTCCTTAACGTCCCCAAGGATTATCAGAACATCGGGGTTAACTTCGAGGACGAAGAAAGCCAGCTCCTCCTCAAACCCGGTGCGAATCCTCAAACCCCTGGAGAGCTCGAAACCTATGTGGGGGTCGGCAAAAACGAGCGTCCTTCCGAGGGAAGTCCTGAGAAGAAGGGAGAGGTCTCCAAAAGAAAGGGGCATAGTGCAGGCCTCAGATAAGCCCGCGCTCCTTCCTGCGCTGTCTCTTGAGCCTGCGTATCCTCTTCTTAATCCACTTCCACCTCATCCTTCCCTTCTTCTTCCACTTCCTTGGTCTGCGCTTCATGAGCGTCACCTCCCGTATCTCCGGGAGGAGCTTAAAGGGCTCACTTTTAAGCTTTTCCCCTTAGGCTGAAACTCCTCCTTTTTAGGGCAACTAAAGAGCCGGTGAGTTGAGTTCGTGCAGTATCTCTATTCCGAGCCTTAAACCGTCCTAAAATCCCTTTAGCGACTGAATTTTGGTTTAAACCAACTTTGCGTTAATGTATGAAAAGCAAAGTCTATTGATGGCAATTTTCAGCCAGAAAAACCAGAGAAAAGCGCCGAAAACCGCGGACTTCAATGTATGAGAAACCGCCACCCTTATCAAATCCGAGGACAAAGATGTAACGGTGATACCATGAAGGTTGCCTACGTCCAGATGGAGCCGGTCCTTTTGGACCCCGAGAGGAACTACTCGAAGGCGGAGAAGCTCGTTGGAGAAGCCGTCGAGAAAGGAGCGAAACTCGTTGTCCTGCCCGAGCTCTTCGACACCGGCTACAACTTCGAGAGCAGGTCTGAAGTTGCTGAGGTGGCGGGAGAGATACCGGACGGGCCAACAACGAAGTTCCTCGTCGAGCTCGCAAGGGAAAAGGAGGCCTTCATAGTTGCAGGTACCGCGGAGAGGGACGAAAAGGGCAATCTCTACAACTCGGCCGTTATAGTCGGTCCGGTTGGCTGGGGCTACATCGGAAAATACAGGAAGGTTCACCTCTTCAACAGGGAGAAGCTGTTCTTTAAACCCGGAAACCTCGGCTTCCACGTCTTCAACATTGGAATAGCCAAGGTCGGGATTATGATATGCTTCGACTGGTTCTTCCCGGAGAGCGCGAGGACTCTGGCTTTAAAAGGAGCGGAGATAATAGCTCATCCGAGCAACCTGGTCATGCCCTACGCACCGAGGGCGATGCCGATTAGAGCTCTGGAGAACAGGGTTTATACTATAACTGCCAACAGGGTTGGCGAGGAGAGGGGTTTGAAGTTCATAGGTAAGAGCATGATAGCCTCTCCCTTGGCGGACGTTCTGGCGATGGGGAGTGAGGATAGGGAAGAGGTCGCAGTCGTCGAGATTGACCTCTCACTCGCGAGGGACAAGAGGATAAACGAGAGGAACGACATCTTCAGGGACAGAAGGCCCCAGTACTACGTCATCTGAGGGTCTCCAGCCCAAGCTCTTTTCTTGGCTTTTTGAAGTAGAGAACATCGCCAACCTTCGGGTTACCGTGCTCCTCGCGCCTTATTAACCCGTACTCCTTGAAGAAAATGCTCCCTATGGCCAGCTGAGTCGCTATGTCCCAATAGTGAAAGTTGACGTCGCTTATCTTTTTTAAACCGGGTAGGAGGTAGTAGCCCCTCCTGAAGGTGCCCCTCTCGAAGTCGTACCCTTCATGCATGGAAGCAATCGTGCAGTTCTCCCTCCGGCCTTCTATGAGGAACCTCCTGTAACCGGCCCTGTAAAGTATCCAGTAAACCCTGTCCATGTCCTCTATCATGAAAACCCCGTCCTCACTGAGGACTAGGACAACGTTCGCGAAGAGCCTTACCGCGTCAAAGGGATCGAAGTGCGGCATCGTGTAGCCCCAGAGGAGAGCTACATCGTGCTCCCCGACGAGGTTCGCCACTTCCCTCGCGTCCCCCTGAACCGTTCTGAGCTCCGGGCTTATGCCGGCAATCTTAAGCCACTCGCGGGCGAGCCCGAGGTCGTCCCTTCTGGCGTCGAGAACCGTGAGGAGTTTCGCACCGGTTGCCTTTGCAAGTGCTACACCCGCTATGCCCGTCCCGGCGCAGAGGTCGAGAACCCTGCCGTTACGGGGAAGCCAGTCGAGGGACTCGAA
This sequence comes from Thermococcus sp., assembly GCF_027052235.1. NCBI lineage: Archaea > Methanobacteriati > Methanobacteriota > Thermococci > Thermococcales > Thermococcaceae > Thermococcus > Thermococcus sp. The sequence continues at coordinate 26,711 of NZ_JALUFF010000015.1, read as the reverse complement.
AAACCCCTCTATTCCCTCGAACCGCTCTCTGGCCCTTTCATCACTTGGGCCCATTCGCCAGTTCAGGTAGCGGTAGAGCTCTTCAAGAGACATAACCTCACCACCGCTGGAAGTGCGGGAGATAATTTAAGCATATCGAAAGGCTTAAAAATTGTGTCAACCTACATAGGTTGACACGGTGAAGGGTATGGAGCTCGGCCGTTACCCCATGCCAGCAGGAGGGAGGCTGTTCCTCGTCAGAGCGTGGGGCTGGCTCCTGATTGGGATTTCCCTGTGGGTCCATTCAAGGATAGCGTTTCTCCTTGGGATCGTCATGGTAGCTGTCTCAACAGGCAGAAGCGCCGTTATGAAGGATTACGGCCCCTATGCCCCTTCCAAGGTGAAAATTGAAAACATCGAAGGGAGACCCTTGGAGGTGTTTGGATGGTACTGAAAATAGTGGACCATCCGGTTGTTCTCGTGCCCTTCCTGCTTCTTGTGGTGTCTTTCCTAACAGGCGAGAAAGTCAGCTGGATTCTTATGGGGCTTTCTTTCTGGCTTATCATCTACATCTCCTTCACAAGCGAGGCCAGAATAGAGGGCCAGAAGATAGTCATCAGGATTGGAAGACCCATCCCTCTCGCCAAAAAGGAAATCCTACCGGACGAGGTAGTTGAGGTCATAGAACTGCCCGAGGCCTATGGAATCAGGATAATCGGACAGTTTCAAAGGCCCTGGGTTCCCATGGGGCGTCTAGCAACTGGACTATTCGTGGGAATCCTCCTGCTTCTTCGGGGGCAGTCATACGGAATTTTCTGGATTTATATCTCCCTGCTCTCATCCCTTAACTACCTCTTCAGGCCTGTAGATAAGCGAACCCGGGTTATGGCTTCTGGAATCATCTCCTTGGTCTCGGCGCTGGCGTTCCTTTACCTCCGGCATCCCGAGTTCAGCTTGAGTGTTATCGCCTACGGCTTCTTTGATGTCTTTATCTCCATCGGGGATTACGGTCAAGACGCGATCATAATCAAAACCGAAAATGAAAAGATAGTCCTCCTAGGTGAGTCAGCATCAAAGGAGAGATTTCTGAAGGGGCTTAGATCCATCCTAGCGGGTGGTTTGAATGTTCAGACTTCCTGAAGGCATGGAGAGAATCTGGCTCATGAGAGCTAAAGGCATGCGCGAAATCGAGATAGCTCAGTCCCTTGGGATTTCGAGGCAGGCCGTTAACAAGGCCCTAAGGGATGCGAGGTCAAAGCTCTTCGAGGCGTTTTTTGACCTTGCCGAGATTTTCTCGTGGAGGGTCGTTAGGATAAACGCCGAGAAGGGTTTTGCGGTTTTCGAGGGCGAGTGCAACGGCCCGGTCAGGGTTTACGCCTTTTACCTACCGGGTAGGGGGATACGGGCCTTCTTCACCACGGCCTTTCCAGATTACGTGCTGGAGCATGCCGTTGAGATCGGGCTCGTTAGAGAGGGGAACGAAAAGGAGCTGGTGAAGGCCCTTGAAGGCTAATAATAACCCTCCTCATAGGCGCTCGTTAGCGATATGAAGACCGCGTAGAATATTGAGCCCAGCGAAACGAAAAGCAGAAGGATTCCAGTAAGCGGGCTCATGTTTGGCTTTAAAGCCATAACGGCCAGCTGAAGTGTCATTGTTCCAGAAACTATCGTTATTGCCCCGGCAAAGCCTACGGCCATCTTTCCCCTAAATTTCGGGGCCAGCTGGAAGACGACTGGCTGGGAAGCGAAAATCGTGAGTACAAGGAGGAAGAGCTGGACGACAACCATCATTTCAACTCCTGAACCTTCCCCAAGCCTTTCGACGAAGAGAACCAGTGAAACCGTGAGAAAGGTCAGCTGAAGGACAACGTACTTCTCGACCTTTGGCGGTTCTATCCTCCTCCCCGGTTTGTCGGGTGCACTCTTTGAGAGCTCTTCAAGCTCGTACTCGTGCCTTGCGATGGAATAGGCAAGGAACAACGTGATTCCGAGGCCCGCGAGCAGAGCGATCATCAGCCACATCCAAGGAAGGAATGGGGAGAGAACTATCAACAGAAAGCCCGTTATCAGCGTTCCCACTCCGGCGATGAAGTTGGCCTTTCTACGGGCCCGGTCCGAGAGGTAGGTGTAGCCTATTCTGAAGCCTATTCCGGGTTCGTCTCTGGCGGTGAATGTTATCAGGCCGGCAATGATAAGGAAACCACCGAGAAAGAGCCCATAGAGGATTCTGAGGAGGTTATGCTCTTCCATTTCCCCTCACCCTCAGGAGCAGGTAAATGCCGATGAATACCAGCGCCATAAAGAGCAGTGTTGAGTACGTCATCGCCTTTGACGGTAGCTTTCCGAGGTTGTACAGAACCATCGATGAAGAAACCATAATAATTCCGAGGCTCATCAGGGTGTTGAACCACGCCCACGCCCTCCACCCGCTAGTTGAGAAGTTCCCCATCCTCGCGAAGAAGCCCGGGTCTTTTCCGAGCACCGTCAGACCGAAGGGGATAATCCAGACGAGGATGGGCACCAGAAGGGCTCCCCAGAGCTTTGACATAAAGCCGTTGGGGTTTCCGGAGGCATCAAAATGGACCGCCATCGTATCCGGAAGGGTCCTCCAGTTCAGGGCCACGAGAAGGAGATAGAGGCCGAGGAAGGCAAGCTGAATGAGCATGTAGGGCCCGACCTTCACCTCTATCCTCTCCCCTTCGGGCTTTGCAGGGGCCTCAGTGGAAATCTCCTCCATCTCGTAGACCCTTCTGGCGATGGTTATAGAGAGACCCGCCCCAATGAGAACGCCCGTAACGAGGACGAGAGTGAAGGTTGTTATTGAGACGCCAATCACCGCGAGAGTAATCATCACGAGGGAGAGGCCGACGAAGAAAAGGCCGCCGACGGTGTTAGCTTTTCTCCACGCTTCTCCTGACATATAGGTGTAGCCTATCCTGACCCCGATGTAGGGGTTCTGCCTGTCTCTGAAGGCGAGCGTCAGAAGACCCGCCAGCAGGATGCCAAGGGATATGAACAGCTCAACCGCGGTTTGAGAGTTCAAACTCTCCACCTCCCTCAAGCTTTGAGAGAACCCCAACGATTTCGTCTATCTCACGCCTCAGCTCCACCAAAACCTCCCTTCCGAGGTCGGTGAGGCGGTAGTACTTCCTCGGCCTCCCGCCGACTTCGGCCCAGAAGTCCTCAAGGAGGCCGAGCTTTCTGAGGCCCTTAAGGATGTCGTACAAAGCTCCCTCACTCGGCACGAGCTTCCCCCCGCTGAGAACCTCAAGTCTTTTCCTTATCGCGTAGCCGTGCAGTTCCCCTTCTCGCTCAAGTAGAGAGAGGACAAGGTAGGAATAAAGGCCGGAGCGGAGTTCCTTTCGGAGCTTCTTGAGGGCCTTTTCCTTCCGGTTTCCGAGCAAGGGCCTCACCAGATTGGCTTTTCTTCCACTTCTGGCTCGCTGAGTGCCTTTAACGCCCCGTAAGCAAACACCAGAATTCCAACAACCGCAACGATTGCCTCAAGGAGGTAGATTAGGACATTTGATTCGTGAGCAGCCTGAATCAGCTGAAAGTATGCCGCGCCCGTATCAAGTACCGTGTGCAGGCCAATCATATAGAGAAGCCCCCTCTTCCCCAGACCTTTTTGGGCGTAGTAGGCTAAAAGAACCGCGGTTCCAACGTGGAAGAGGGTTACAAAGTAGCGTTCGGAGAGCGAGAGGAGTGCCGTTGGGAGTGGGACTTCGGGGGAGCCCCCGTGAATGGTAACCATGAGGACACTAACCCCCGCCACGAAAAAGGCCTCGGTCACGCCAAAGCCGAGGCCGACGAAGACGGCCTCACGGAGCTTTCTTTCCTTCACGAGATAGTACTTGACACCCTCCTGTACGAGGCCGGCAATCAGGCCGAGCCATAGTGCAACGGCCACGGTGAAGGCCGTTCCCCTCGAGACAACGTCGGCGTTCGAGCGGATTCCGATTCCAAGGAGGGGGAGCTGTTGGAGGGGGTTCTGGACGAAAATCGCGATGAAGAAGGCAGCAAAGCCGAGGAGCAGCTCACCCCATCTCTGCCTCCTGAAGCCGATGAGATAAACCGTCGCCCATGCCAAGAGACCTCCAAGGATGGGAAAGGGAAAAAGGTACATGCTCATCACTCCTTCTCGATGACAACGGCGGTTCCATAGGCGTAGACCTCGGCGAGGCTTGAACCGACGTTCGACGTCGCAAAGCGGACGTTAATGACTGCGTTAGCCCCCATATCCTTGGCGTGGAGCGCCATCCTTCTCAAGGCCTCCTCCCTAGCCTCGGCCATCATCTCGGTGTATTCCTTCACCTCACCGCCCTTGATGTTCCGGAGGAGGGCCATTATGTCCCTCCCTATATGGGTGGCCCGGACGATGCCACCGCGCGCGATGCCCTTGACGTCAACTATTCTGTAGCCCGGTATCGTCTCGGTGGTGACGACAATAACCCCCTCGACGGTCTCCATATCACTCACCCCGATGCATCGAACTTCGAGGTATAATCCGCAGAGGAAGTATAAAAGGGTTTCGGAATGAAACAGAAAAAGGGGAAATCAGGCGTCGCTGTGGTAGTAGATCACGTAGGTGTCACCGTCGTCGTATATCTCCTGGGGTGCGACTCCCCAGAGGTACTTCCAGCTGAAGCCGGGGTGGGCGTCGATATCGGGTCCTCCAACGGCCTTATAAGAGGCCCAGACCAGCTCCGAGCAGTAGTAGCTGTCGCCGTAAACCTCCTTTGTCCACCACTTCCAGTCGTAGGGCTTTCCTAGCTGCTGGAAGGCGAAGTTAACGGCCGCGAGCCTTATCTCGTTGGTCGTTCTGACGCGGAGAACCGCGACCGTGTCGTACCTCTTAAGGAAGTCGGAGAGGTAGACCATTCTGACCGCGCTCGGGTTGTCCCATGCCTCTATGACAACCCAGTCCCCTGCGTTGGAGTCGTAGTAGGCTATTATCCCGGTGTGCGTCCAGTAGCCGGGGATTATGAGGTCGCTGAGGGGGTTGTGGCCTATCACTATGTCCCCCGGGATTATGCCGCTCGGATAGGGGTGCCAGTGGTCTGAGCCCCCAAGACTACTGGAGGCCGCCACGGGATTCGCCAGCACTACAAGAACGAGCAGTCCAAGTATGGGTGCAACCCTCTTCATTTGATGCACCTCCCAATATCTTGCAAAAATTCCAAGGGGCATTGAGGTTAATAAATGTTGTGCAACGTCTGTTAATGTAATCCAACGTTCGCATAACGCCATTAACGGACCTGAAAATTCAGAAGTAACGGGTTGTAAGCGATGAGCATTTAAACGCCCGCCACCAAGGGAGAGCGGTGATCGGATGCACGAGATACATGCCCGGGAAGTCCTTAAGGAGCTCAGGCTCATCGGTGCAGGGAGGGTTCTCATACAGTCCCCAGAGGGGTTGAGGAGAGAGGCCGAGGCCCTGGGGGGCTTCCTTGAAGAGAACGGAATCGAGGTCATGCTTCATGGGGAGGTGAACTACGGCGCCTGCGACCCGGCCGATAGAGAGGCCAAGAGCCTCGGCTGTGATGCCCTAATCCATCTGGGCCACAGCTACATGAAGCTCCATCTGGAGGTTCCGACTATCTTTGTTCCTGCCTTTGCGGAGGTTGAGGTAGTTCCCGCCCTTGAGAAGAACCTTGAAGAGATCAAAAAGCTTGGAAAGAGGATAGCCCTCGTGACGACGGCTCAGCACATACACCAGCTTGAAAAGGCCAGGGTGTTTTTGGAGAACAATGGCTTCGAGGTTCTCATCGGGAGAGGGGACTCAAGGGTAAGCTGGCCGGGACAGGTTCTGGGGTGCAACTTCTCAAGCGCGAGGGTTGGTGGCGAGGGGGTGCTCTTCATAGGAGCCGGCTACTTCCACCCGCTCGGCGTCGCCATAGCCACCAAAAAGCCGACCCTGGCGGTAAACCCTTACTCCGGCGACGCCACGTGGATGAAGGGGGAAGCGGAGAGGCTGATAAGGAAGCGATGGGCCCAGATTGCCAAGGCAATGGACGCCGAAAGCTTCGGGGTTGTGACGAGCACGAAGAAGGGCCAGCTCCGCCTGAGTGAAGCCCGGAGAATCGTGAGGCTCCTCCGCGAGCACGGGAAGAGGGCCGAGCTCCTCGTGATGAACCACATAAGCTACCCGGCCCTGGAGGGCTTTTCTTTTGACGCCTACGTCGTCGTCGCCTGCCCGAGGGTTCCCATAGACGACTACGAGAACTGGAGGAAGCCCGTCCTCACCCCGAGGGAAGCGGAGATACTGCTCGGCCTCCGCGAGGACTACGAGTTCGACGAAATACTCGGTGTTGAGAGAACCGAAGACGAGCCACTGGGGGTAGCGCTTCATGGATACAGGAACAGTCTTTAGCATCGCTAACTGGTTCCTCCTCTGCTACTGGTCGCTCAAAACCGTTATGGCTCTCTTCACTTACCTGAAGCCCCGATGGATAACCCTGCTCCTTCTCTCAGTTGCTATACCCCTGGTCTCAATAAAGCTCGGCTTCGTGGTGGGGTTTCTAATGACACTTGCTTATTTCCTTGCCAAGGGCCTGAAAGCTGGAAGCGCTCTCTCCGCGTCCATTCTGGCCTTCATCCTCTTCTTCGTTGGTGCGGTCTCCGTGACGATAATCTTCGGCATAGCGGGAACGGCCTTAAAGGTTCCGGGCTATCAGATGAACGGAACCCTCAGGGAGCTGGTTGAGAGGGTCTACGGGTGATTCCATGAAGAAGAAGCAACTGGCGATCCTGCTCTCCCGGCTGGAGGGGTTTGAGAACCCGAAGGCGGAGCTCGAACAGTACAGAACGCCCGGAAACGTCGCTTCCGAGCTCCTCTGGCTGGCCCACTCCCTCGGGGAAATCGAGGACAGGGTTATAGCCGACCTCGGAGCCGGGACGGGGGTTCTCTCCATAGGAGCGTGCCTTCTGGGGGCTAAAAAGGTTTACGCCGTTGAGAAGGACGGCAATGCGGTTAGAGTACTCAGGAGGAACCTCGAAAGGACGGGAACCTCGGAGTGCGTTGAGGTCTTTGAGGGAGACGTCTCGGAGTTCTCAGCCAAGGTTGACACCGTCATCATGAACCCCCCCTTTGGAAGTCAGATAAAACATGCCGACAGACCCTTCCTCAAGAAGGCCTTTGAAATTTCATTCTCGGTGTACTCAATCCACCTGGCAAAGCCGGAAGTTAGAAGGTTTATCGAAAGATTTACATATGAATACGGTTTCAGGATTACCCATCGCCTAACGGTTTTCCTCGAAATTCCAGCCCAGTTCCACTTCCACAGGAAGAGGTTGGAGAGAATACCCGTTGATATCTACCGCTTTGAAAAATCCTCAAGGGACATTGGAGCTATTTAAGCGAAAAGGCTATATTTGAGGCGGAGATATTTAAATCAGAGAAATACGGGTGTGCACAATGGAGGAGGTGCCTGAAATAAGGGAGACCCTTAAAACATGGGATGTTGGAAGGGTTGCCGAGGTAGTCGCTGAAGACGAGAGGGCCCTAGTGGAGGTACTTGGCGTATTGAGATCAGGGGACGGAACCCTCAAGATAAGGGCATTGACTGCTCTTATCGAATCCACGAGGGGATCGAACTGGAAAGAGAGAAAACGCGTTCTGGAGCTTGGGCTTGATGAGATAATAGCCGCCGCCGGAAGCGACGACGACAGGATTTCGAGCAGGGCCCTCGAACTTCTGGCCATTCTTCTCAAAAACAACCCGCTAACCGATAGAAGACTTGCCCCGATCATTGAGGTAATACTCAAAAAGTCCACCTCAAAGAGCCCCCGGGTCTGGTCGAGTATTATGGAGGTCATAGAGAGCATAAAGATTCCATACGTCTCCAAAAGGACAACCTCTCTGCTCCTCAGAGCCCTAAGGGATGGAACTGCAGAGGAAATTGCCGTGGCGTCGCTCGTTCTCATAAGGTCGGGAGCGGTCGAGAGAAACGACTGGAAGCTGCTGGTTGAAAGGATTGCCGACCTGATAAACAGCAACAGCGAGAGGCTTATAGATGCCGGTCTAACCGCGTCTATAAGGCTGACGAAGCTACCCGTGGTGTTCCCTATGGATGCAGTGATAAAAGCCGTTTTGCCTGCCCTTAGAAGGCTCCTCTCATCGTGCAGCGATCAGTTCATAAAGGTTAAAGCCATTGACGCCTTCGACAGGCTCCGGGAGATGGTCACCCGCTACTATCGCCTGCATCCCCGCGAGGCTCAGAGGGTCGCAGAGGAGCTGGCCCGGTTGGGCCTTGTTGAGGAAGCTTACCTGGTATCGTCAAGTGCCGGCACTTTCACAGGTGAGTTCTTTTACGGCAACAGAACGGCACTATAGCGGTGTGCTGGATGGGAAAATTGAAACTCAGCGACAGGCAGCTCCACGCCCTCATCGAGGCCGTCAAGCTCGGGGAAGAGATAAAGCCAAGCCAGAGCGCGAAGAGGAAGGCCTTCTCAAAGTACAGGATTGAGGGCTGGGAGAACTCAAAGCTGACTGGCATTTTCTACTCCATCCAGAGGAGGCTCGGCCTCATAGACGAGGTTATAGAGGAGCTGGTTGGAGTCTCGCCTCTTATCCTCGATCCCTGGCTGAGGGCAACCCTCAGGGTGGCCGTTGAGGTGGCCGTTTTCAGGGAACCGGGCGAGAAAACGTTGCAACACCTGAAGGGCTTGGCCCAGTTCCTCTCCAGAAAGACCCACCCCTTCGTGGGCTATTACTACTACGACCTCCTGCCGAGGGTCGTAAACTACGTCCCAAAGCTGGACACCGAGGAGAAGAGGCTGAAGTGGGAGTACCTCTTTCCAGAGTGGTTCATAGCGAGGATGCGCTCTCTCCTAGGCGACGAGGCGGAGGAGCTCCTCAAGGCCCTCAACGAGACCCTCCCGACGAGTTTGAGGGTGAACAGGCTGAAGGCGAGCGTTGAGGACGTTGAAAGCTACCTGAGGAGAAAGAACGTCCGCTTTAAGAGAAGTGAGAGGGTCGAGACGGTCATTAGAATCCTCGACTCCTTTAATCCGGGGTGGCTTCTCAACAAGGGCTGGGCGATAGCTCAGGAAGAAGCCCCTGCAGTTGCGTCCCTCGTCCTATCCCCCAAGCCCGGTGAAACGGTCGTTGACCTCGCGGCGGCTCCGGGGGGTAAAACCGCCCACATGGCGGAACTGATGGAGAACAGAGGAAAAATATACGCCTTTGACGTCGACAGGGCGCGGGTAAGGCGCATGAAAGAGGTTCTCAGAAGGACGGGAGTCGAGATAGTTGAGGTTATAACCTCCGATGGAAGGAATGCACCGGAGATAATAGGCGAGGAGATTGCCGACAGGGTTATGCTCGATGCCCCATGCACGAGCGACGGAACGATAGCGAAGAACCCAGAGCTCAGGTGGCGTCTCCGCGAAAAGAACATTCCCAAAGTAGTCGCCCTCCAGAAGGAGCTAATCGAGAGCGCTTGGAAGCTCTTGAAGCCCGGAGGAAGGCTTCTCTACTCGACATGCTCGATGCTTCCCGAGGAAAACGAGGGCGTTGTGGAGTGGTTTTTGAAGAGGCACGAAAACGCCAGACTAGTGCCCGTAGATGGCCCATACAGCCCCGGTTTTCTTGAGGGCACGATGAGGGCATGGCCCCACAGGCACAAGACCATAGGCTTCTTCTACGCCCTGATAGAAAAAGGTAGTTTATGAAAAGAGCACCCTGCTTATCACAACCCTCTTCCCCAGGTCCTTCGAGAGCTCCCCTGCCTCACGGTATATCGCGCTCTCAAAGTCGTTTTTAATGTTTCCAGTCACCTTCCCCCCGGTATAGAGCTTTACCGTTGCGTGGACTGCGGAACCGGAGCCGAGGGCGTACCTGACCTCCTTTGCCTCTATTTCAAGCCCCGATAGCTCGATACCCGAGGCCTTGGCCAGTGAGTTTATTCTCTTGGCCATCCCCCGGAGGTATGGGTCAAGCTCAACCGGAGCTTTTATTTTGACTTCAAACCTCCTGCGGGGTTTTTCAACCGAAGTCTTATGCCCCACCACTTCCGGAGGTTTTGAAAGAGCTTGGACTCCTGTCGGGCCTCCCACGGTATCCTCTGACCTTGGCGATGAGTGAAGTCTTGAAAGGGGCATCTTCGGGGTATTGTTGTAAACGTCGATGTTATCGACAATGGACATCTTCACATCCACATCACTAAGGGGGTATACATCAACAACGAGCGGTCCTTCAGCCACCATCTTGTTGACAACATCCAGCGCTCCGCTTCCAACGAGGGAGGCACCCGAAGATACGTCAACGGTTTCCACAGCGAGCACCTTCTCGTCATCGATGAGAATGGTGGCATAATAGGGCCTTCCTCCAGCCTTTCCGAAGATTTTCAGGAAGGCACCTTTGCCCCTTGCCAGGGCTTCCTTCACCAGTCGGTCGAACTCATCCCGGTTTCTGCAGAGACGGTTCTCCTCCAAAGGTGTCACAGATGGAAGTCGCATAAATATCACCAATGGGCTAATATGTCCATCATTGTATTTAAACTTTAGCACGGCGTGAGAAATGAAGGGGGTAGGAGCTACTTCTCAATCCTGACCTTGAGCTCTTCCGCGAACCAGTTGACCCTCTGCGGGAAGGGTATCTCGATTCCCTCAGCCTCAAGGGCCTCCTTTATCTTCTGAAGGAGGTGGAACCTTGAGCGCAGAAGGTTCTGCCCGATCCAGAGGGAACTGGGAACCCACGCCCATATCGTCAGGTTCACGGAGCTGTCGCCGAGCTCCTCAACATAAACCTTCGGCTCGGGCTTTGCCAGGACGTAGGGCTCCTCATCGAGAACCCTCAGTACGGTGTCGATGGCCTTCCGGATATCGGACTTGTAGGAAATCCCCACGACTATCGTTGTCCTCCTCACTGGATACCTCTGGAGGTTTACTATGCTGCTGTTGAAGAGAGATGCATTTGGTATCCTTATCAGCGTCCCGTCCCACTGTCTTATCCGCGTCGATAGGATGTGAATGTCCTCGACTATGCCCTCAACGCCCGACTCGGGAAGCCTGACGGCGTCGCCAACTTGGAGGGGCTTGTCGAAGTACATGAAAATTCCTGAGATGAAGTTTGAAATGACCGCCTGAGAGGCGAAACCGAGGACGATACCGGTTATTCCGGCCGCGGCTAGGAGGGTTGACAGCTCACCGCTTATCCCCGCTATGTTCAGGGCAATGAAGAAGGCGAGGGTTATGACGGTGTAGTAGAAGAGCTTTGCCTTGAGCTGAACCTCGGGGAGCTTGCTCTGCGGTGCCCGGGAGATTAGGTAGTCCTTGGACTTCTTCGCGAGGAGGTAGGAGAAGTAAAAAATCAGGAGGGCTATGAGGAGGTTGCTCAGGGTAACGCCCCAGAGCTTGTAGGAGAGTATCCCCAGGGCATTGAGGGACTCTATAACGGCTATGAAAACTATCAGGTTGTAGAGTGCAGAGGCGCTTTCCTCGTTTATTATCCAGACGTAGGTGGTGTTCCTTGAGGCCTTTATTACCTCAGCCTTGACGATTCTCGCCAGTATAACCCCGAGAACCAGAATGGCGACGGCCTTGATTATTGAGAGCAGTGTTATTGATATGCTCCCCCCGTCCATCCCGGAGATCAGGGTTATGTTAAGGGATGAAACGTCCATCCTCACCACCTCATCAGGAAGTTGGGAAGGGGGAGTTCCTCCTTTGTCGGAATCAGGTTTTCTTCCGGTGGCTTCCCGGTGTTGTTAACCTCGGGGATTCCCGACCTGAACTCAACTATCATCAGAGGGTAGAATGCCCTGTCTTTCGTATAGTACATAACGCTGTCCTTTATGAAGAACACTATGTGGTCGAGTTCCCGCCATACCCTGCTCCTGTTGGTGAGAACAACCTTAACGACGCCGGGAAACTCAGGCGTTGATGTATAAACGCCCGACTTCCAGTACCTTGCTATCGCACCGATCTGAGGTGTCCCGTAGAGGGCGTACTTCTCCTTAAAGAGCTGGAACCTGTCTATGACCTTTTCCCCTATTGAGACCAGAACCTCGATGGGGGCCTCAAGGTAGAAAACGAAGGAATCTCCGGGAGGAACGATGACCTTTTCCAGAAGGTCTATCATTAGGAGCTTCACACCGTAGCCCTCGGCCGGAGCCGGCAGAACGTCAATATTTCTCCCGCCCTTGAATATCGCGGTAACCTCATCCCTCCTATAGCGGAAGAGGCCCGGACTCTCCTCAACGATGTGGATTTTAACGTCCCCAACCTTGATGAACTGGGTCCTCAGCTCGTACCTTCCAAACATGTGAAAAGATTGAGAAAAGAAGATTTAAAGTTTAGCTCAACCTTTCGAGCCTCAAACCGGTTACCTTAACGTGGACGTAGAGTGCTTCTCCCGGGTAAGCTATCGATGCTGTTATCTCAACTGGGATTGGCAGCTGTGGTGCTACAACCGTTTCCCCGTTCGCGGACATTTCCAGAAGGGATCCGCTCCACTTCACACTGTACACAGGGAAGTCCATTCCAGCGAGCTTCACGCTTCCAGCGGGCTGCACCGTGTAACCCTCACCGCTCCTTGTTAGCGAGTCCACCTCGACAACATCGCCGTAGATTCCGCCGGCAAAGCCGTTGTAGAGATCCCATATCTGGTCAAAGGGACTCTCTCTTATCTCGGCGCCACATGTCATGTCCCCGTTCATCTCCCCGCTCTCCTCATCGTAGGTGTAACTGCACGAAGGCCCTTCTATGACTACCTTCTCAGGGGAGTTGCTCTCGGTTAGCTGAAGAACCGAGGGCATCCACAGAACCCAGCCGGTGTACTCCTCAAGCTCGTCCGGGGAGAAGTAGACCTCGAACCTGTACTCGGAACCGTCGTCCATCCTCACTACGGCGTAGGCCTTGTAACCGTCATCCGCCTCAGTATAGCCACGCTCCATCGTGTAGTGAACTTTCTGACCGGCCAGTTTATAGGTGACCTCATAGGTGAGACCCTTGAGCACGTATGTGTCCTCCCCGATTTTTATCGGCTTGCTGGCGTCCCAGGCGAGCTTCCAGTTGTCTGAGGAAGGCCTCTCCGACTGGGTGGAGGTGCCGGTTTCAGTTGAGGTCTCGGTGCTGGTTTCGGTCTCCTCACCGGGTGATGTTGGCTTCTCTATGGAAACGGTCAATCCTCCTATTTTCTCCTCAAGCTTTACCTCATCGATCTTCAGCTTTGAATAGATCTTGGTTCCCGAGCTCAGGTCAACGAAGTTCCCCTCAGCCTCTACCGGCACGGGCAGAGAAGGCGCTATAGTTGCCCTCCCCTGCATGCTCACTCCACCCATGGAATAGCTCCACTCAACGTTGCTGACCCTGAAGGACTTGCCGTCGAGGGTTACGCTACCATCGGGGGAAATCTTGTAGTGGTAGCCCATCCCCATGAAGGAGAAGGTGTACTCGTCCTTTTTGAGGAGGTCGTGTCCTTCCAGACCGCTCCAAGCGCCCGAACTAACGACCGCGACCCAGCCCTGGAAGAGGTAGTTCCCAAGCCCGCTCAGAACGTCGTTTATGTCTCCCTCCGTGTAGGGCAGCTCGGAGTACTGACCCATGGCCGGTGGATTGCTCCAGTAGAAGTACCCCCCACCGCTTCTGGCTTCCACTACAACAGCCTTTCCCGTTCCGATAGCCTCGAAGTTCGGCAGGGGCTGGAGGAAGTACCTGTCGGTGTCGTTGGTTCTCTCCTTAACTGCCACTATGTACTCGAAGGTGCCGTTGGCCGGGCCGTTGAGGGGAGTTATCTTCCCGTAGTAGGCGAAGAGGTTGAACTCCCCGAGGTCTTTCTTTCCCCCGTTCTCCTCCGAGTAGACGTGAGCCTTGATGTAGCCCCTCTTCTTAACTACCTTGTAGCTCCTCTCCCCCTCGCCGGTCTTTATTGTGAAGGTGTACTCGATCTGGGTTATGTAGTAGGCCTTCCCATCAACCGTCACGGGGTTGTAGGCGTTCCACGGCGTTTCCCACGTTGCAGATGCCTGAGTTGCCATTCCCGAGGTCACCGTGGATGAAGTCGAAGGGGCAGCTGAGCTTTCATAGGAGCTGGAACTTCCGCCTCCTCCACCTCCGAGGCATCCGCTGGAAACAACTCCAAACAGCACAACCGCAACCAACAGCAGTGCCAGGTTACGTTTTTCCATACCACAGACCTCCCATCGTATTCAACCGGAAGCGGTGGCCCGATAAAGCCAAAAGCCACCAGTTTCGCCCGAGACCAGGAGAACCCTTCCGTCATTGCTGAGCTTCACGTAGCCGATATCACCGGGCACTTCGACGCTGAAGACCTCGTGAAAATCCTCAAGAGAGTAGCAGTGTAGGCTCTTCCCATCGCCCATTACCACAAAGTTCTCGTTAGCGAAGTAGGGGAAGCCGGGAAGGGTTCTGAGCTCTGTGAGATTCCACGTGAGGACGGAAGTGTCCTCAAGGGGCTCGTACCTGAAGAGGTACTTCGCTGTAGGGACAAGCGTCCAGCGCATCAGAGTTGTCATCCTGAATGTGTAGCCTTTCCTCTCTGCCAGAACCTCCCCGCTGAGCGAGTAAACTCTGAGCTTTCCGTCCTCGCTCGCGATGAGTTTATCCCGGTAAGCTATGACGCTCCCGCTGTTAATCTCAAGGAGCTTCTCGCCCTCCTTCAGCACGAGGGATTTATCGCCGATTCCCAGAACGACCACTCCAGAGTCGGAGACCGAGTGTAGCTCGTATTCATCGGAGCCTAGATTCAGCCTCTTTCCATCGCAGTAGAGCTCCTGCTTTCCCGCGTTGGGCGTTATGAGGTAGCAGGTGTGGTTTCCGCTCGGCGAGCGGGCGATGCCGTCGGCAACGCTACCCGCCCAGCCGTGCCTCTCTTCACTCCTCTGGCCTCTCCATGAGTAAACCCTCACCCCCGCGAAATCCGCGTAGCTGGCAAGGACGTAGGTCTCTCTGCCCTTCACGATAACGCCGGCAATAACCGGCTTAACGGGGTCTTCCCCCTGGACGTCGAAGGCGACGCTCTCGCCATCGGGCTTGACGAGGTAGAGGTAGGCCCTTTCCCAGTCAATCACCGCTGAAAGGCTCCCGTCGGGGCCCATGTCCATGAAGGGTATGCCCGAGGTTGAGACGTTCCAGACGAGCTCCATTTTCCAGCTCCTTGGAGGGGCTGTCGTGGTCGCTGGAGTCATTGCCGTTGAAACCGGGGGGGCAGATATCTGAGAGGATGCAGAAGAAGCCGTTGAAGGGGCACTCTGTGCATTCCCGCCACCAAGACAGCCCGTAATAACAACCATCCCGAGGAGGACTGCAATCAATGTGACGGTAGAGACTCTCTTCATGATGTTCCCACCTCCCCCGGAGAAAAAAGAAAAGCGGGGCGAGTACCATTAGATTAACTTTAGGCGTCCAACCTATTAAAGACTTTCCAAAGTTCCAAGATAACTTGAAGTTTTTAAAAAGACATCTAAGCGTTAAACGCTATATGATTACGTTCTCCCGAGAACCTCTGAAAGAGGTAGTGGCCTTTTTCCAAGCAATTTCCCAGTATAGTGGGCAAGGTCAAAGACGTGAGAAACCTTCGAGATTATCCCGATGTCGGCTGTTGCAACGGTTTCAAAACCCTTCAGCTCGAAGTCCGGGCTTTTCACGAGGTAGACATCCCCGGGAAGGCTGAACCGCTCCATGGCTCCCTCCGTGATTGCTTTAACCGCACCGCTCCTCGGGACGTTCTTACCGTAGAAGAACACGGCCCTTCCAACCTTCAGGCCCTTCAAAGCTCCCACGACTTCTCTTATCAGAGCCCCCGTCCGCTCGCCGAGCCGGTAGCTCCCCTGGTATTTCAAATCCCTCACGAGGCCATCCTCGCAGAGTATGGCCTTCCCCTCCAAAAGAGACTCCAGCGTTATGAGGACGTTGAAGCCGTCTATGGCAAGGATTTTGCCCCCGAGTTCGTCAGGTTCTAGGAGCTTTCCCCTCACTTCCTCGACCCACGAGTCTGGAAAGACGCATCTCGCGAGAAGGTGCCTCTCTTCAAGGGTCAGCCTGTAGTGGTTGGCCACAAAAGAGAGGGCGCTCTTCTTCCGGTAGCCCCTGTTGAGTAGGTATTTGAGGTCAAGGTAGGCTTCCCTCAGCATGGGAATAGAAGGAAGGAACTTCAGATAATCTTTTCGAGCGTCTCCCCGTTCTTGCCCGTGTGTATCCTCAGCCTGATCTTTCCCCTTAGGAGGGAGCTCTTCACCTTCTTCGTCAGTATCTCGTCCACCTGGAAGATTCCTGCAGGATGTTTCATCCATATCTCGATGAGTACCGGGTGCTCCTCGTCGCCCTCCTTTATCTCCACCCTCTCTATCGCCAGGGCCGAGACGGCGTGAATGTCAACCTTGTCCTTCTTGTAGGCCAGCCTGCTCCTCCCGGCCTCCATATCGCAGCCGTCAGCTATGGTGACCAGAGAGCCCTCGATGGTCGTGCAGGGAACCGCTTCATCGTGGGTGTAGATTGCGTTTAATGTGAGCGCCTTGAGGAGGAGCGGGTCTCTCTCCTCGAACTTTTTCACGAGCTCGTCAACTATCGGCTCGGCAAGGAGGACGCTGAACTCGTAGTGGTTCACCCTGTGTATCATGTTGCCGATGTCGTGGAAGAGCGCGCCAAAGGCAACGATGAACTCGCTCCACCAGTGGGGCTTCCCAAGCTTCTCAGCGGTCGTCTGGATGCCGAACTTCTTGATAATCCTGAGCAGCTCAAGGGCCCTCCTCGTTGTAAGGAGGACGTGAACCGGGCCATGGTCGTTAAACTGGTAGACGTTGAGAACTATGTAGTTGGTGGTCTCGAAGTAGTAGCGATACCTGGAGAAGGCCTCCTCGTAGGCCCTGTAAAGCCCCTCATCTCGAAGAAGCCCGCGTATCTCCTCAAGCAGTTCCTCCTCGCTGTACATTCTTCTCACCCAATGTGGTGGAGAAGTAGAGGTTTTAAGGCTTATCTCACTCCAGCATGCCCTCAAGCTCAAGAATCTTCTTCGAGCGCAGATAAACGACCGGAATCCCCCTCTCCCTAAGGCGCTTCTTCAGGCCCTTGTCGTTGGTGCAGACGATAACCCTCTCGTTCCTGCTCGCGAACTCAAGTATCTGGTCGTCTATCGGCTTCTTACCGAACTCACCAATATCAACCTTCTCAAAGCGCTCCGCCAGCTTCTTGGCCATCCTAACGGCGAGAAGGTCTTTTCCCCTCGATTTTCTCTCTATGACCTCCAGCTCCTGAAGGACAACGTTTGGGACGAGAATTTTGAAGCGGACGTCGAGGATCCTGTGGAGTTCGGAGATAATATCAACACCGAACTGTCCCGGGACGAGGAGAAAGTTGGTGTCTGGAATTACGAGCCACTCCTTTCTTTCCATGGGAACCACCCAAAACAGAAAAGGGGAGAGACTCAGTCCCTGATGAAGCCGTAGCCTATCAGGCGCCACCTGCTTCCCACTTGCCTGCTTATCGCCACCCTGTCGCCGGGCTCGGCGCAGACAGGTATCTGGAGCTTGAGCTCGATCGTATCTTTTCCGAGGCCGGTGACGAGGCCCATCGTCCTGGCCGTCCCAACGTTCAGGAGGAGAACCTCCTTCCTCTTTATTGGCTCGACCTTCAGTTCCTCAGCCGTTCCAACGACCCTCTCAAGGAGGTGAACCTCAAGGGTGAGCTCATCCCAGACCGGCGGAAGCTTGCCCGGCTTCCCGACGACGTTTCCGGCCATTAAGTCGCCCTTCGTGAGGTAGGGATCGAGCTTCGTTCCGACACCCACCAAACCGCCGGGGTAGGCCTCCTCAACGAACCTTCCACCGGCCTGCAGGGAGACTATCTCAGTAGTTATGGGCTCGTACTTTATCCTCCCGTGCTCCTCGTAGGGAACTCCGGGCCTTATCTCAATCTCGTCGCCAACCTTGAGCTTGCCCTGAATTATCGAGCCCCCTATGACACCGCCTATGAGCTTCTCCGGCGGGGTTCCCGGTTTGTTGACATCGAAGCTCCTCAAAACCAGCATCTTGGGTGGCTTGTTCGGGTCGCGCTTGGGAGTTGGTATGAACTTCTCTATTGCAGCGAGGAGCACGTCAACGTTCGCACCGTGTAGTGCCGAAATCGGAATTATTGGAGCGTTCTCAGCTACTGTTCCCCTAACGAACTCCTTGATCTCCCTATAGCGCTCCATCACCTTTTCCCTGTCGACGAGCTCTATTTTGTTGAGGGCTATGACTATGTTCTTGTTTCCGACTATCTGAAGGGCCATTAGATGCTCCCTCGTCTGGGGCATGACCCCCTCGTTCGCAGCTATGACCAGAACGGCGCCGTCCATAAGCGAGGCTCCGGCGAGCATCGTGGTCATCAGTGCCTCGTGACCCGGTGCATCTATGAAGGAAACGCGCCTCTCGAACTCGGTTTCATGGCCACAGTAGGGACAGATTGGCGAAGTTGAGTACCTGCCACAATGGGGGCACTTCCTTATCTCGGCATCTGCAAAGCCTATCTTTATCGTGATTCCTCTCCTCAGCTCCTCGCTGTGTGTATCTGTCCAGATTCCGGTTAGGGCTTTCGTCAGTGTGGTTTTACCGTGATCAACGTGACCCACCATGCCTATGTTAACCTCAGCCTGCCTAAACTCCTTCTTCTTTGCCATCTTCTCACACCCCTAACCATAGAAAGCGGGGTCGTTTATTAAGGTTTACCCGAGGGATAGAAGAAAAGAGGTCAGAAGACAATCTTCATGTTGACCTGCACTATGTTCGGACTTATGGTGTTTCCGTGGACTGTCTTCTTCCTCCTCTCGCCCCTCTCAGTCGGCCTGAAGCCGGGGCCCCTTGAGAGGAGTATCCTGACCCTCCTCGGGCCGTGAACGTCAGGCCTCATAGGGAAGCCGTCCTTATCGGTTCCACCGGTTATCCTGAGCCTCGCGTCTTCGGGGATTTTCTCGTCGCCGAATATCTCCCTGAGGTTGAGGCCGAGCTCCTTGGCTGGAATCTCCTCACCGATGCGCATTCCTATGAGCTTCTCTGCCTCGCCACCGGTTATCTCAACCTGCCTGGCTATACCGCTCTTGGGGTTCGATATAACCAACTTGAAAGTTGCCATTTCCTCCCACCTCCACTCATCAGCGGGATTCATTGGGCACTGCCCTTTCCCGACCGCTCTTGAGCGGAGCGTTTAAAAACCTTACCGTGAAGCTTAAATAACTCCTAAAGAAAGAGACCTCAGGTGAGAGCCATGGCAAAGGAAAAGACAACACTTCCCCCGACCGGAGCGGGACTTATGAGGTTCTTCGACGAGGACACGAGGGCAATAAAAATAAGCCCGAAGGGAGTGATAGGCCTCACGCTCGTCCTTATAGCGATAGAGTTCCTCCTCTACGCCTTCGGACCGAGCATATTCGGTTAGAGGAAGCTCGTCTTCTTTAATCCCCTTGCGTTCAGCTCCTCATTTATTATTGCCCTCACGACTTCCTCAAGCTGTGTCTCAATCAGGGACTCAACGTCGCCCTTTATCTTGTCTATGTCGTGTCTTAGCCCCTCAAGGAGTCTTATGTACTCCCTCGCCATCTCAAGCTGTCCCTCCTGGCGGACGAGCTGTTCCTTCAGGTGGTCGAAGTCCTCCCTCATTACCTGATACTTCCTCAGCTCCCTCTGGAGCTCCTCTATCTGTCTCGTCAGCTGGTAGTTCTCCTCCTTGAGCTGTTCTATCAGCTTGTCCTTCGCCTCAAGCTCGCGCATCAGGTTGTTGTACTCCTCGGCTATCTGGTGAAGGCGCTCTATCTCCCTCAGCGGCGGAACCTTGCCGTCGCCGAGGATTATGACGTGGGGACCAACGTTGACTATATCCCCTGGCTTTATCTTCATCTTCTTCTCGCTCGTGAAGATGCTCTGACCCTTGCCGAGGTTTTCGACCTCCTTCATCCTCAGGATGAAGTAGAACTCATCTCCTTCAACCTCGACGTTTATGTCGGTAACGTAGCCCAGTATCTTTCCCTCGGTTAGGGAGATGACGAACTTGTTAACGAGCTGATTCGCACGACTGCTCTCCTCCGGCATAACCACCACCGCACAACTTTGAACGTCAATCTACTTAACCTTTCCGCCAACCCTTATAAACAAATGACGAAAGCAGGAGGGGGTGAAAGAATGATAATCTTCGCGGGGCGCTCCAACGTGGGAAAGAGCACCCTCATATTCAGACTCACAGGGAAGAAGGTAAAGAGGGGAAAGCGCCCCGGGGTCACTAGGAAGCCCGTTGAGGTGAACTGGAGGAACAGGAAGGTCGTTGACCTGCCGGGTTTTGGCTTCATGAGCGGGCTCCCCCGGGAAGTCCAGGAGAGGATAAAGGACGAGATAGTGGCCTTCATAGAGGAGAACGCGGAGGAGATAGAGCTCGCGGTTCTCGTCGTGGACGGAAAGTCCGCACCGGAGATAATAGAGCGCTGGGAGAAGAGGGGAGAGATACCGATTGACGTCGAGTTCTACTCCTTCCTCAGGGAGCTCGGGATACCGACGATAGTCGCGGTTAACAAGGTTGACAAGGTCAGGAACCTTGAGAGAACCCTGAACTTCCTCGCCGAGAAGTTCGGAATCCCCCTGGAGGAAGCCAGAGACGTTCTCGTTCCCGTCTCCGCAAAGTTCGGGCAGAACATCGAGGAGCTAAAAAGAAGAATCGAGAAAGCCCTCAGAGAACCTCAAGGACGAGGTGGGTGTTAGTTTCCCTCACGCCGTCGAGTGACGCTATCTCCTCAAGTATCTCGTCGAGCTTCGTCTTGTCGGCCTCGATTATGAGGTCAATGTCTCCAGTTACGCGGTAGATTTTCTTTATCTTGAGCTCCTTGAGCCTCTCGTAGACCTGCCTCCTCTTGGTCGGCTCAATCTTGACGAAGACGAAGACGTCGCCCTTCTTCTCACCTAGCAACTCAAGGGCCTTGTCGGTGAGGTCTATGAAGCCCCTGCCCGTCCTTATGTAGCCGAGCTCCTTGAGAACCTTCAGGTGGTTGCTGAGGGCCTGCCTGGTTATTCCAAGCTCCTTTGCAAGCTCGTCCTGCGTCTTCTCGACTGTGTGAACCTCTATCGTCTTCCCCTCCTCGTAGAGCTTCCTCAGCAGGCGAAGCTGTCTGGGGGTAAGGGTTCCCTCCTCAACCATTCAATCACCTCCTTGAACTTTTTCAGAGATAAACGCGATATAAGTCAAATTTTACCTACCCATTCAACAAGTGATGAGGCCCAACCTTATAAGTCTTTCTGGTTCGGGAGGCATCAAGTTTTTTAATCTCCGGGAGAAGGTGAGAGCATGAACAAAGCGACCTACACAGTCGAAGTTCCGCCGGACAGGGTTGAGCTCGTTGAAGAGCTCTCTTCGAGAGCACCCGTAAAGGTCATGATAGTGGGTGACACAGACAGCGGGAAGACTACACTGGCAACTTTCCTCGCGAACGAACTCATCTCCCTCGGGCACGGCGTTGCAGTGGTTGACGCAGACGTCGGGCAAAAGGGCATACTTCCCCCCGCAACGATAAGCCTTGCCTTCCCTGAGGGGCCCTTCGAGAGCTTTACCGAGCTCAAAGGGATTGCCCACTACTTCATCGGGGCGGTCTCGCCCTCGCAGTTCGCGGGCGAGATGGCAGTTGGCGTTAAGAGGCTCACGGGTATGGCCCTTGATGATGCCGATGTTGTGATAATAGACACTACGGGGTTTGTTTCTGGCATCGGAGCCGAGATGAAACGCCTCAAGGCAGAACTCGTCAGGCCGGACGTTATTGTCCTTCTAGAAAGAGGAAACGAACTAGATGGACTCGCACGATCCCTTTCGAAGTACGGGGACGTTGTAAGGCTAAAGGTTAGCGAGCTCGCGAAATCCCACAGCAGGGAGGAGCGCAGGGAAGTCCGCTTCGCCAAGTGGAGGGCCTACTTTGAGAGCGCTTCCCTCGTGGAGGTTAACCTTGAGGAAACACCCGTAACAGGAACCTCGCTCTTCAACGGGAGGCCTCTCACTGTTGAGGAAAAGGCCCTCCTTGAGGAGCTCTTCAGGTGGGTTGTTCTGGCTGGCTGGAAGGGGAACCGCTATACGGTCGTCAAGGCCGATGTTGAGGCGGTGCCACGCCACTACAGCAGGGCCCTTCAGGCGGTCGACTTCGAGAGGCTAAGTAACCTCCTCGTGGGCTTCATCGATGGAAACGGCCTCTGCCCCGGCCTCGGGATACTCAAGTGGGTGAACTTCACAGCCAAGACTGCCCAAGTTCTCACACCTCTGACTTCCCTCGACGGAATTGAGGAGCTCAGGCTCGGGAGAATGCGCGTCCTTGAGACCGGGGAGGAGCTCGGGCTTCTCCGGAGGGACGAGCTGTAGAAAGGTTTTAAAAACTGCCGGAAAAATGAATTAGGTGGCCCTAATGGAAGCGAAGGCCTTCATCGAGATAACGAGACCGCACAACTGCATCTTAGCGGGGGTAGTTGGCCTCCTAGGCTCCATCGTAGCCGTAGGCCACTTCCCCTCGCCCCTTAAGGGCCTTCTCGTCTTCCTCGTGGTCACCCTCGGGTGTGCTGGGGGCAACACGATAAACGACTACTTCGACTACGAGATAGACAGGATAAACAGGCCAGAGAGACCCCTCCCAAGGGGGGCGATGAGCAGAAGGACGGCCTTCTGGTATGCAATGCTCCTCTTCGCCGCTGGCCTCACCCTTGCCGTCTTCATAAACATCTACGCCTTCATCCTGGCGGTTCTGGCGTACGTGACGATGTTCCTCTACGCATGGAAGCTCAAGCCGATGCCCTTCATAGGCAACCTGGCTGTTGCTTCGCTGACCGGGGCAACCCCACTCTACGGGGCAGTTGCCGTTGGTAGCATAGGTCTGGCCGGCTACCTGGCCCTCTGTGCCTTCCTCGTTAACATTGCCAGGGAGGTCATCAAGGATATAGAGGACGTTGAAGGCGACCTCGCCAAGGGTGCCAGAACCCTCCCGATAATATGGGGCAGGAAAAAGGCCTCCTATGTGGGGGCGTCCTTCGCGATCGCAACGGTTCTTGCCTCTTTCCTCCCGATAAAGGCAGGAGTTGGGCTGAGCTACCTCGCGATGCTCCCAGTGGATGCAATAATCCTCTACTCGGCCTTTTTAATACTCCGCTCCCAGGATAGGGAGACCGCCCACCGTGCCCAGAAGCTTTTAAAGGCCAGCATATTTCTCGCGGTTATGGCGTTCCTCTTTGCGTCCGTTGTGAGGTGATAAGTATGGAGTTCAAGGATAAAATCCTCGCGGAGCTGGAAAAGAATGGGCTGTGGACGGTCGTCACATTCAAGACCCCTCACGGCCCGGGGACAACCATGGAGAAGCTGGCAAAGGCCGTCGAAGAAGGCAACTGGAGGGTAACCTTCAAGGCCAACTGGTGGACGGCTGACATACCCTACGGACTGGTCAGGCTCGACCTTCAGAAGGACGGGAGGGAGAAGATACTCCTCGGAAAGTGGATACTCGGGGAAAGGTGCGAGCTGATAAGGCTCGAAACCATGGATCTGGAAAAGGGAAAGGAGGAGTTCTTCAGAATGGTTGACAGCATAACCTCGACCCTCATTCACGACCCGGTGATAAGGACGATGAGGGAACAATATTGAAAAATCAGAGGGGCTCGTAGAAGCCTATCTCGGGCTCGTATATCTCCCCCTCCGCGAGTAGCTGGGCTATGGCCTCCTCTATGATTTCCTCGTCGAACTCCTTTGAGAGTTTCTTGACTATGAACTTGTGGGAGAGGGCCTTCTTCTTTTCCCTCAGCAGATCCATGACGGCTTTCTTGGCCTTCTCAAGCTCGGGGTTAATGACGGGGGTCTCTTCTTCCTCTTCCTCCTCGAAGAGCTCCTCCTCAAGGGTTCTCTGTTCAAGCATCATCGTGTAGAGCTCGTCTATCGTCTGGAGCATATCCTCGTCTATTCCTTTGTTCTTGGCGATAACCTTGGCCTTGGCGGTTATCCCGTAGCGGTCGTATATGTCAAAGGCTATCTTCGCCTTCTTTGCGTGCTCGACCTTCTCCTTCAAGGTCTCGAAGCGGTGGAGTATCCAGAAGTTCGGGGAGACCTTGGA
This sequence comes from Thermococcus sp., assembly GCF_027052235.1. NCBI lineage: Archaea > Methanobacteriati > Methanobacteriota > Thermococci > Thermococcales > Thermococcaceae > Thermococcus > Thermococcus sp. The sequence goes on along the minus strand of NZ_JALUFF010000015.1, from coordinate 2,686 downwards.
AACGCCTTCGACAAGTATCTGCTTGTCGTCGCGCCACTCCGCAACTTTGCCTATTATCTGAACCAAATCACCTTTCTTCACGAGCTTTATGAAGCGGGTATCGTCGCGGAAGCCAAGAACCCATATCGTTCCCGTTCCGTCATCAATCTGGAACTTTCCGTAGGTCTCGTCGTCGCTTATGACCGGCTCCCTGACAACCGTTGCGACTACCTTAACGCGGTAAACCTTTCTGGCGTCCTTGGTTATCAGGTAGTTCGGCTCGAAGTCGCCCTCGCTCCTCACGTAGTAGCCCTCGATGATGTCCCTGATGTAGACCCTGCTCGCGGGAAGGCGCTTCTTCATTCCTCCTCACCTCCAAAGAAGTTGATTATCCCCTCGACCTTCGGGAGGTACTTCCTCTCAAGCTCCCTGATTTCCTCAAGGGCCTCAAGATTGGCCTCGCTGAAGTCCTGTATTACCTCGCCGAAGATGTGGACGCCCTCGTCGTTCCTGATGACCCTGCCGATGACCCTCACAATCTGGCCGTTCGCGGGAAGGACGTTTTCCTCGCTCTCAACGAGTATCACTCCAGTCCCGTCGTCGATCCAGAAGGTGTAGTCCAGCTTGTCCACCTTGAAGGCCTTTCCTATGAGGGAGACGCGGGTGTCTTCCTCCCTTATCTCCGCTATTTTTCTCTCAACGGCGGGCTTTCTCCTCCTAAAGCGAACCTCCTCCATTTCACTCACCACCCTCAAGGGACTTTATGGCCCCGTACAGCTCGCGTCTGGCGAGCTCTATCTCGCGCCTTTCGTTGATTTCCTCCCAGCTTCTGGCCTTCAGCAGGGTTCCGAGGAACTTGTCCTCAACGACGCTACCGCGAACTATTATCTCCCTGCCGAGGAGAGTGTAGTAGTCCTCCTCCGCTACCTTCCTTCCAGCTTCCTTTACAGTCAGTCCGCCCTCGACGAGCTCCTCTATCTTGGCCTCAATCTCTTCCGGCGACTCCCCTAAAAGCTCAGCGGCGTCGTCGCCGAAGAGGGTAACCCTGATGTAACCCGTAGAGTCGTCAAGGCCGAAGTCAAGGACGACCATCTTCACTGGCTCGACCTCGCCGTGCTCGGGGCAGAGCCACGTGTTCGTTGCCGGGTCGTAGTCAACCTTTCTCCTGCACTCCGGACAGGCGTCGTAGACGAGAACCCTGTAGAGCTTCGCCACGGTGCCCCTTATCTCGACGAAGCGCTCGCCACCCTGGAGGTCCTTTATCTTCACCCTCCTGTAGGAGTAGCTTCTGACCTCTTCTAGGGGAGGTATCTCCTCAACGCGCGGGTCCTCGGGGTTCTTGATTATCCTCGTCCTGAAGTTGGCGTGAAGTTCGACCCCCTTCATCCCCTCCCTGACGGAGGGGTCTATTATCTTGATGACGTCACCCGGGCTGAGCTCATCGTAGTACTTCGAGACCAGTGCATCCCAGAGGACGAGCCTCGCCTGACCGGTCGAGTCGTAAACGATGAGGTTCGCGACCCTGCCCTTTGAGCCGTCCTTCTTGGTGTACTCCCTCGGCGGGAACTTCCTGAGAACCCTCGCCACGATGTTGACCCCGGTCATACCGGGGACGAGGTCGGCTACGTGGAGAAGCTCCTCGCCCTCTGTGAGCTTGACCCCGAGTTCCTCGGCAAGCATCACAGCGGCGGCGTGCTCGGAAATCCCCTCCCTTTTGGCTATCTCCGCTATTCTCTTCTCAATCTCGGCCTTCGAGAGGCCCCTCTGCCGGATGATCTGGTTCACAATCTGCTCTTTAGTAAGGCCTGACATAGCACTCACCCTAATGGTAATCCGACGTTCCCGTATTTAAACTTTTCTTTCGGGCCTTCTTTGAGGCAGAAAAGAGTTTATTTCTGCCCAAAACAGAAAAGTGGAAAACTATGGCCTCAAGAAAACCGTAAACGTTTACTCAGACTTTTCTTCCTTGCCCTTACCTTCGAGTTTCTCTATGAGGTCGCTGTACTCGGCGTGGACGACCTTCCTGAAGGCCTCCTTGATGACGTTGGGGTCGTTCTCGGGGAAGCCGTAGAGCTCGGCAAACTTCTGGGTTGTGCCCAGGAGCTTCGTCCTCTCGTAGGGTTCCGCGTAAATTAAACCCATCTCTACGAGCTTTTTGATGTGCTCATAGGCCTGACTCCCGCGGAGCTTTATTATCTTGCTCTGCTCTATTGGCTGAAGGTAGGCTATGAGCGCGAGCGTCTTGAGCTCTCCCGTTCTGAGGTCGGGCCTCGGCATCAGGTGTATCACCCTCTGGCTGTACTCCTGCTTGACCTGCATCACGTACTTGTCTCCAAGAACCTTGACCACCTCTATGGCGCTCTTCCTCTCGGCGTATTCTGCAGCTATGAGCTCTATAAGCTTCTCAAGGTAATCGAGAGAGCGTATTCCGAGGGCCCTTGAAAGCTCCTTGAGGCTGAGGGGCCTGCCAGAAACGAAGAGGGCAGCCTCAACAAGTGCCTTGTCCTCGATGAGTCCCATCTCACCACCCGGAGGACTTCGGCTTCCGGCGTTATTAAGCTTGCCCCCAAGACCGCAAAATTTATAAATTCGTTTCGGGAGGGGTTATTGGCACGGCGGCCATAGCGGCGGGGCCACACCCGGTCTCGTTTCGACCCCGGAAGTTAAGCCCGCCAGCGTTCCCGGGTGTACTGCCCTCCGGGAGGGG
>NZ_JALUFF010000014.1:339-5987 GCF_027052235.1 Thermococcus sp. | reverse complement strand
TCGGGCCGGAGGCGATAAAGAAGATACACAAGATGCATAGAATCATATACGAGCTGACGAAGCCCGTTTCCCGCGTGGTGTTTGAACGGCCCAGTGGAGTGGAGGAGTTCCTGGACGAAAGGGAAAAGGAAGAAGTAGAAAGAGAGGTACAGGAACTCCTGAAAAAGCTTCAGGAGCCCGAGACAGTACCGCAAAGACAAGAAGTACAGAAACCAAAGCCAGTGCAAACCAGGACAAAGACACCACAAAGAGCGCCAACACCACCAGCAAAACGCAACCCGCTGGAGGTCAGAAAAGAGAAGGACGTAGTCCGGATAGAAGACGTTGATCCACAAAAGGCAGAGGTGCATCCGGAAACTGGCTTGCCAATAATAAGAAATGGAGAACAGATTGTAGTCCTGCCGCCACACAAGGACCTTCGGGAAATATTAAATGTGCATCCCGAGGCAGTTGCACCCTCTGCGATCTCCTTTGTTGAGGCTCTCATTGGCACTGGTGGAATCAAGGATCCAGACCAGATACTGGAAGGCATCCAGCAAATGCTGATAGTTCTTAGGGAATACCGCAGAGAACTGCAGAAGGGGAACGACATCGATGAGGTGGGCAGAAAGATAGTACAGAGAATAAGGAGCCTACGTCAGACCGCAAGGAAGGCCCACATCAGGGAGGCGCTTTTCCGTGCTGAGCTCCTCATCGTTAAGCTTAACATGGAAGCACGGAGCATTTTGGGCTACAACCGGGATCATGCGATAATGGACATAGCCGCCAGCGAAGTTCAGCTGGCGGAGGCAAAAAAGCTCGTAGAAGACGTGCTGAGGAACCCCGAAAAGTATGGGTTAAATTCAGGAAAAGAGAACGTTGCTATGGGAATCCGTAAGGTGCTTAACGAGCGTTTTGAAGGGTCAAAACCAAGGGTTGTGGGATTTACACACGTGAAAAAAGGATAACTGCGACATCATAATGCGCAGGACAGGCAAGAGAAGTTTGTGCCCTTGCAAGCAATCATCCATTTTATTTAGGGTTCTGGAAGGTTCCCCTTCAGGGCCTTGAACTCCCCCTGCTCAAGCTCGAAGACACCTCCCGAAGAAGGACAGAAAGCCAGTGCACCGCCGAGTTTAGGCTCCTCGAAGAGCATCGGCACGCACATTTTCTGCACCTTTCGCCTTAACTTCCCTCACGCTCTCCACCATTGCCACGCCGTTCTTGGAGCCGTCGAGGTCTATTCCCCCTGGCAGGAGGGACTTAACGGGAACGGCTTTTTTCCTATCCTCCGTCGGTGACCAGCTTATTAAATCGCCTTCCTCAACAGCGAGAACCTTTATCAGGCCCACCGGGCCCTCGATGATGTACTTCGCCGGCTTCTTTGGGGAGTAGAGGCGCCATTTTCTGGCGGTTTTGAAATCCACGACTCTTCTTGAGGAGTCCAGCCAGATTACATCGATGTCGGAGAGCATGAAGAAGGTGTGGATTGAAGCGTTGACCTTTGTCTCGGCCGGAAGAATGAAAACGAGAGCGTAGTTGATGTTCCTTGCCAGCATTAACCCCCTGAAGCGCCTGAAAAAGTTATCGGCCATCCTAACCGTTCCGTGCCAGGTTTTTCCCTTCGTCTCGTTGGTTATCATATTCCAACCTTGGGCTCTGGACTAATAAGCCTTGCCCGGCGAAAAGCTTTTAAATACCAAACGTTATAATAACATTGGGTAAGAAAAAGATGAGGGGGTGGTTGGAATGGCTGAGGAGAAGAAAGTTAAGACCCACGAGCAGATTCAGGACGAGATAAGGAGCTACCTCGGCGAGATCGAGTACCTCAGGGAGCAGATTGGAGCGATCGATGCCACCATAGCCGACCTCAGGATAGTTGACGCCACGCTGAGCTACCTCAAGGAGAAGGGTGAGGGCAAGTCAATCTACATCCCGCTCGGAAGTGGCATAGCAATAAGGGGCAAGATAGAGAAGCCCGATGACGTCATAATGGACGTTGGTGCCGGAATACTCATCAACACGACCGTTGACGAGGCCAGGGAGAACATCGAGAAGAGGATAAACGCCCTCATGGAGCTCCGCCTCGCCCTGCTGAGGAAGATCGAGGAGGACACCAGGAAGGTCAACGAGCTCCTTAGGGAGCTCAGGGAGAGCCAGCCAGAGAAGAAGGAGTGACCCTCCACCCCTGAATTTTTTATGGGGGTGGGCCAATGGAGGCGGTAAAGGCCTACGACCTCAACCTGCAGCTCAGACAGGTCAGAGAGCTCAGGCAGGCCCTTGAGCTGAGGATGAAGGAGCTGGACTACGCGGAAGGGCTGATAAGCTCCAGCAAGGCCGGAAGAAAGATATTCAGGGCCTTCTCGGACATAATCGTGGAGGTCACCAAAGATGAGGCCATAGAGCACATCGAGAGGATGAGGCTCCTCTACAAGAGCGAGATAGAGAAGCTCAGAAAGAAGGAGAAGGAACTGATGGAGGAACTCTCAAAGCTCAGGGCTTGAGCTTTTCAGCCAGCTCAAAACCCTTCCTGAGGGCCCTGAGGTTTATCTCCTCCGTGCCGTGGGGAACTGCATCCCTGACGGCCTTTTCTATGCTCTCCTTCCCAACTATGCCGGTAACTCCCACGAGTATTCCCAAAGTTAGGATGTTCATCGTCAGGCTTAACCCTGTCGTCTCTTCAGCTATCTCCGTTAGGGGAAGGGCTATAACGTTGAACTTCTTCTCGAACTCGAAATCCCTGTGAGGAACGAGGTCCTTTTCGACTATTACGGTCGCTCCATCCTTCACGGTGCGGAGGAACTTGGTGTAAGCTTCTTGAGAAAAGAAGACCGCGTAGTCGGGAGTTATGACCTTCGGATAATCTATAGGCTCGTCGCTTATCACCACCTCAGCCCTGCTCGCCCCACCCCTCGATTCCGGCCCGTAGCTCTGGGTCTGGACTGCATAAAGTCCTTCATAGACCGCAGCAGCTCTTCCTAGGATGACGCTCGCCAATATGACACCCTGCCCACCGAACCCGCTGAAGAGAACCTCCTTCCTCATTGCTCCCACCCCATCATCCTCTTGGCGCGCTTTATGTACTCCCTGTATTCTCTAACTAGGCCCGGCCTGTCCCTGTCAACGAACTCTCCTATGACTATCTTGCCCTCAAGCTCCTCCTCGCTCATCTTTTTCGCTTTGGCGAGAGGAACCGTTATCTTCTGGTACCAGCGGATCAGTTCCGGAGCGGTCTTCATCCTGTTCCTCCTTCCGAAGCTTATCGGGCACGGTGAGAGGAACTCCACCAGCGTGAAGCCCTCCTTCTGGAGGGCCTTCTTTATGCTGTTTATCGCCTGGAGGTAGTTGAAGACAGTCCATCTGGCCACGTAGTTTGCCCCCGCAGCAACCGCCAGCTGGGCGATGTCAAACGGGTTCTCGAACTGGCCGTAGGGAGCAGTCGTCCCGCGCAGGCCCTTGAGGGTTGTTGGAGCCACCTGACCGCCGGTCATGCCGTAGGTGAAGTTGTTGATGAGAATAACGGTGACGTCGAGGTTTCTCCTTATGGCGTGGATTAGGTGGTTTCCGCCTATTGCAGCTGAGTCGCCGTCGCCCATGAAGGCAATTATCTTGAGGTCAGGGTTGGTGAGCTTTATCCCGGTTGCAAATGCCAAGGCCCTTCCGTGGGTGGTATGCAGACCGTCGAAGTTCACAAAGCCGGGAACGCGGGAGGAACAGCCTATACCGCTCACCCAGACTATCTCGTCTTGATTTAGGCCGAGGTCGTCTATCGCCCTAAGCGTGAACTGCAAAACCGAGCCTATTCCACAGCCCGGGCAGAATATCGTCGGGAGCATGTCCTTCCTCAGGTATTTGTCGCGTATCTCGTAAGCGGACTTCAGGTACATCATCCCACCACCCTTTCAACGATCTCCATCGGCGTGTGAACCTCTCCGCCTATCTTCGATATCAGCTCAACCTCGGCCTTTCCATTAGCTCCTTCCTTGACGAGGTGGTAGAGCTGCCCCATGTTCATCTCGGGCACGTATATCTTCCTCACGCGCTCGGCAAGCTCTTCAATCATATCGAAGTCGAAGGGCCAGACCGTGTTGAGCTTTAGCAGGCCAGCTTTCACACCGCGTTCGCGGAGTATCTTGACAGCTCTTATAGCGGAACGCGAGACTATGCCGGTTGTAACTATCGCTATCTCAGCATCGTCGAGCTCAAAGGTCTCGTAGTCGATTATTTCATCCTTGTGGTCGAGTATCTTCCTGAAAATCCTTCCTATCAGTCTCTGCTGGACTTCGGGCTCAACGGTCCTCGGGTGACCGTACTCGTCGTGGGTCAGACCTGTCACGTAGGTGCGGTAACCTTTTCCGAATATGGGCATCGGTGGGACGCCATCGCCGTGGGGGTCGCCGAATGGAAGCTTAGCTTCTTCCTCGTTGGCTGGAAGCTTTCTGTTGACTACTTCTACCTCGTCCGGGTTCGGGATGTAAACGCGCTCGCGCATGTGAGCCAACTCTGCATCGCCGAGTATAACCACGGGCGTTCTGTACTTCTCCGCTAGGTTGAAGGCCCTAATCGTGAAGTCGAAGGCCTCCTGAACCGTTGATGGGCTAAGGACGATCAGCATGTGGTCGCCGTGGGTACCCCAGATGGCCTGCATTATGTCGCCCTGTGCCGGGAACGTCGGCTGGCCCGTTGATGGGCCGCCGCGCATCATGTTGACGACCACTATCGGTGTCTCGGTCATTACTGCATAACCAAGGTTTTCCTGCATCAGACTGAAGCCCGGGCCGGAAGTGGCTGTCATCGCCTTCGCCCCAGCCCAAGAGGCCCCTATTATCGCGGCTATGCTGGCTATCTCGTCCTCCATCTGTATGCTTACACCATCGACGAGTGGCATGTAGAGGGCCATGGCCTCGAATATCTCGCTGGCTGGCGTTATCGGGTAGCCAGCGTAGAAGCGACAGCCCGCTAAAATAGCCGCCCTCGCTATGGCCTCGTCTCCTTGAATGAAATCAGACTTCCCAACGGGAAACGGGTATCTCATTTCAATCCCTCCTTAAGTCCGGCTCTAAAAGCCCTGATGTTTATCTCCTCGGTCCCCTCGGGAACGCGCCTCCTGATGGCTTCCTCAACGCTCTCCTTTTTGACAACGCCCGTTTTTGCCACGAGGTAGCCGAGAGCGACCATATTGACCGTCAATGCCAGTCCCGTTGTTTCCTCGGCTATTCTCGTGAAGGGAGCGCCGATGTAATCTCTGTCGGGCTTAACGAGATCGGTCTCAACTATAAGGAGACCGTCCTCCCTGAGGGAGTCCTTAACGGTGTCGTAGCCGAGCTGGTGAAGTGCCACCAAAACGTCCGCCTTAGTAACCATAACGTCGTAAATCGGCTCGTTTGAGATTATGATGTCGGCTATGGAATGGCCACCCCTGCTGGCCGAGCTGTAGTCCTGAGTCTGGAGAACGTTCAACCCCTCTATCGCGGCCGCCTCTCCGAGGATGACACCAGCGAGAACAACGCCCTGGCCACCTATGCCAGCAAGCCTAATCTGCATAGGCTACACCCCCAGATACGACTTTGTGAATTCCAAAAATTCCCTCGCGTACTCAACAACCTCACGGGCGTCCCTTTCTGTATACTCAACAAACGCATCATAGTCGGCAGTGTGACGCATGTTCA
>NZ_JALUFF010000014.1:0-329 GCF_027052235.1 Thermococcus sp. | reverse complement strand
GGCATGAACACCAGCATGACTCTTTGGTGCAATTCCCCTGGACAGAAGGAGGGCCCTGGCACAGTAGAACATGACGTAGTACGCGCTCGATATTGCAAAGGCATAATGACTAGTATTGAGAAGTTCCTCGGTGGCTTTGAGCCGTTCTTCCGCCTTCCTGATGAGAGCCGTTATCTCGTTCATACTCTCACTCCCTCTGCCGTTGCGGTAAGGTAGAGACTGTCCTCTCTGGGCTCATGGGGGACTATCATAACCGAAACTCCGAGTTCGAGAGTAAGCTCCGCGCTCAGCTCTCCAATCCTGTCCCAGTCCTCTGGCTTTATCCCGTC
>NZ_JALUFF010000013.1 GCF_027052235.1 Thermococcus sp. | reverse complement strand
TTCAGAAAAACTCGATGAGGTAATTCACTTAATTGCAGAGAAAGACGAAAAGAGGGCGAGAGAGGTGTTATCCTATTTCATTGACTTCTATAAAGCGAGTAAAAACCTCGATGAAGTCCTAAATGATGGGGGTTATGTTGTTTTTGTGGTTGCTAATAGGACAGTAAAGGGCATACGGATACCAACTGATGAGATTTATGTGGAGATATTCGAAAGTTTTGGTTATGAACATGAGGTAACATATGTGAGGGCTATTCCAAATAAAAGAATGCCTCATAGGGTTTCTCCCTCAAATAAAAAAGGGGAGACAGTCGAAACAATGGCGGAGGAAAATATTGTTGTACTACACAAGAGTTAATTGTTTAGTTAATTGTTTTCCGTTATGTTCGTTCATGAATTGTATGATGTCATCAAAAATGTCTGAAAACCTTCTGATTTTTAGTAAGTACCTGTCATTATCAAAATTAGAATACGATATCCGCCTAATTTCTTCAATGAGACTATCGTATCTACCATTTATGACGTAGATCCTGTCAATTCCATTGTCGAGCATTGCAATTGCTGAGTAAATTGTAAATTCTTCATCAAACCCAACGAACCAAAAGTTGATTTCATTTCCAAATTTATTTCTCAGAATTTGTGCTTCACCAACTGCCTCCCTCCATCTTTCTCTAACCTTCCTTTTCACTGTGATTAATATTGACGAAGAAGGATCATTGAGAAAAGCCCTTGCAGAGGGTATGATGAAATCGGGTTTTTCTCCCTCTGTGATGTGGTCATAGATTTTAATCACTTTATTGCGGTCGTATTTGATTCTAAACCTGTTGAGCAATTTTGTAAAGATTATCTCGAATGTCTTTCCACCTCTTGAGAACCGAGCTTGTTGAAAAGATTGTTCAAGTTTTTCTCGGCTATATCCAACAGAGAGATATGCTTTCCTTACCTGGTTTTCATATTCCTTGTAAATATCAAATGCTTTCTCTTCAAGCATTTTTGCGATCCTTGATGGGGTTATACCTTCTCCACTCTCATCTTTCTCAAAGAGTTTGTCAAGAAGTGCATCTATCTTTAATTCGGTAATTGCTTCTTCAATTATTTTACTTGTTGAGGGGATGTTCTCTGTTGGTTTTTTTCTTGTGTCGATTTTAAGAGTTTTAGTCATCTAGGCCACCTGCGTATTACCTGATGCTCATGATAAAAATTTTGCTGTTCCAGAAGCGCTTTGCTTTTCTCTTAACCATCTAACTTTGTAAAAATATCATTTAAGTTAGTCAGTGCTGGAGAGGGCGTAGTTACTTTTATATCCTTCTTCGACCAGTTTTCGTGGGGGATTGCTATGAGGGACAGGCTGAGGAAGATGCTCAACGTTGAGATTGTGGCAATAGAGGAGACCGACGACAAAATAATCGTTTACGTCCCGGCCGACAAGGTGAGGATAGCCGTCGGGAGCGGTGGCGCCGCAGTCAGGGCCGCGGAGCTCGTCATAGGCAAGAAGATTGAGGTCAGGCCTGCTGAGTGATTTATCCCTCCCGGTGATACAAAAGGGAAAGGTTAAATAGTCCCGCGGTTAGTCTTCTCCGGTGATGGGTATGGAGTACAAGATGCCCCTTGGAGTTAAGATAGACTTTGAGACAGGAGTTATTCCCGGGGCCAAGAGGCTCGTCAGGAGGCTCAGCGACCTCAAGGGCTACTTCCTCGATGAGGAGGCCTACAACGAGCTCCTCAAGGACGACCCGGTCGTTTACGAGGTCTACGCGATTGAACAGGAGGAAAGGGAAGGCGACCTCAACTTTGCCACGACCGTCCTCTACCCCGGCAAGGTCGGGAAGGAGTTCTTCTTCACCAAGGGCCACTATCATGCCAAGCCCGACAGGGCCGAGATATACTACGCCATCAAAGGGAGGGGTGGAATGCTCCTCCAGACGCCGGAAGGAAAGGCAGAGTGGGTTCCGATGGAGCCCGGAACGGTCGTCTACGTTCCACCCTACTGGGCCCACAGGACGGTTAACACGGGCGACGAGCCGTTCATCTTCCTCGCGGTCTATCCGGCAGATGCAGGCCACGATTACGGCTCGATAAAGGAGAAGGGCTTCTCCAAGCTCGTCGTGGAGGAAAACGGGGAAGTTAAGCTCATCGACAATCCGCGCTGGAAGTGAGCGAAACCCTTATTAGTTCTCCCCTCTTTTTTCACTCTCGGTGATACATGTGGTCTGGGACAACCTTTACGCTTCTGCCTTCGAGAGGGTTAGGGGTAACATAAGCAACGCCGGAAGGGTTCTCTTGGCTTACAACACGAACATAGATGCCGTCAAGTACCTTGAGCGAAAAGACCTTGAAAAGCGCGTTGAGAGTGCCGGCAAGGATGAAGTTCTCCGCTACGCCGATGGGCTCCCCAAAAGGATAGAGAACATCCCGCAATTGCTCGGCTCGATCCTCTGGAGCATAAAGAGGGGAAAAGCGGCCGAACTTTTCGTCGAGAGCTGTTCAACGCGCTTCTACATGAGGCAATGGGGCTGGGACGAGCTCAGGATGGGCGGTCAGGTCGGCATAATGGCCAATCTCCTCGGCGGAGTCTACGGCGTTCCGGTGATAGCGCACGTCCCCCAGCTTTCCGGCCTTCAGGCGAGCCTTTTCAAGGACGGCCCGATATACGTTCCAAAGGTTGAAAGCGGAAAACTAAAGCTCGTTCACCCGAAAGAGTTCGCGGGAGACGAGGAGAACTGCATTCACCACATCTACGAGTTCCCGCGCGGCTTCACCGTTTTTGACCTTGAGGCGCCGAGGGAGAACCGCTTCATAGGCTCGGCCGACGACTACAATTCGAACGTCTACGTAAGGCCCGAGTTCAGGGAGCGCTTTGAGGAGATTGTAGAAAGCGTTGAGCTGGCGATAATCAGTGGCCTTCAGGCGCTTACGAAGGAAAACTACCGCGAGCCTTTGGAGATCGTCGAGGAACATCTTAAGGTTCTGAATGAGAAGGGTATCCCTGCCCACCTTGAGTTCGCGTTCACACCAGATGAGACTGTGAGAAAAGCCATCCTTGATCTGCTCGGAAAGTTCTGGAGTGTCGGCCTGAACGAGGTCGAGCTGGCCTCGGTAATGGAGGTAATGGGCGAGAAAGGCCTCGCTGAGAAGCTTCTCTCTCACGACCCCGTCGACCCGGTAGCCGTCACCGAGGCCATGCTCAAGCTCGCTGAAAAAACCGGCGTGAAGAGGATACACTTCCACACTTACGGCTACTACCTCGCCCTGACGGACTATAAAGGTGAGTTTGTGAGAGATGCCCTTCTCTTCTCGGCTCTAGCAGCTGCGGCAAAGGCAAAGCTCGGCGATGTCAGCTCGATAGACGATATCGTCAAAGCAATGGACGTTCCTGTCAATGAGAAGGTCAAAGCTGTAGAGGATGCCCTCTCGAAGGAGTACGGCATGAAAGATGGCATAGCCGAGGTCAACTCCTACCAGCTTGCCTTCGTCCCGACGAAGATAGTGGCGAAGCCGAAATCAACCGTTGGAATAGGAGATACCATCTCAAGTTCCGCCTTCGTGGGAGAGTTCGCCCTCCGCCGAGGCAAAACCTTTTAGGGAGTTTTCTTTTATTTACCTCTGGTATTCAAACTTTTTGGGGGTGGTAGCTTGCTGCTTGAGGCCCCTGTTTACAAGGAACTGTTCGGCGCGGTGGAGATATACGAGGTCCTCAAGGTCATCAAGCTCGACAGCCAGACCAAAGAGGTCGGCTCGCTCACGGTTAAGAATATCCCGAGGGAGGACATCTATCGAACCCTTGAGGACATCGCGGTGGTAGTTCCGATGAAGAACGAGAAGCTCCAGCTCGTTGACGGCGTCCTCAAGGCCATTCCGCACCAGTGCCCCATCATAATAGTCTCCAACAGCAAACGAGAAGGCCCCAACGTCTTCAAGCAGGAGGTTGACTTGGTAAAGCACTTCTACAGCCTCACGAAGTCGAAGATAGTCATGGTTCACCAGCGCGATCCGGGAATAGCGGAGGCATTCAGGGAGGTCGGCTACACCGAAATACTGGACGGTGAAAGCGTGAGGAGCGGGAAAGGCGAGGGCATGATAATCGGGGTGCTCCTTGCTAAGGCCCTTGGAGCAAAATACGTCGGCTTTGTTGATGCGGACAACTACATACCCGGCTCGGTAAACGAGTACGTGAAGGACTATGCAGCTGGCTTCCTCCTGAGCGAGAGCGAGTACTCAATGGTCAGGCTGAGCTGGCGCCACAAGCCCAAGGTGAGCACGAGAGGTTTGTATTTCAAGAAGTGGGGTAGGGTGAGCGAGATAACGAACCGCTACATGAACGCCCTCTTTGGCGTTGCCACGGGCTTCGAGACGAGCATAATTGTAACGAGCAACGCCGGCGAGCACGCTATGAGCATGAAGTTAGCGGATGTCATGCCCTTCTCCACCGGCTACTCCATAGAGCCCTACGAGCTGGTCTACCTCTTCGAGACCTTCGGGCAGTGGAAGGAGAGGGAGAAGTTCAAGGAGATCTATGATCAAGGCGTCGAGGTTTTCCAGATAGAGACGCTGAACCCCCACCTCCACGAGGACAAGGGGCAGGAGCACGTCAAGGACATGATACTCAGCTCGCTCGGGACGATATACCACTCCGAGCTCGCCACAGAATCGCTGAGGAATGCCATACTTGAAGACCTCAGGATACACGGCCTTTTGGGGGAGAACGAGGAGCCACCAAAGCCAAAGGTCATGCCACCCATCGGAGAGGTGGACGTGAAGAAGTGGATGGAAATGGTCGAGAACGAGTCGGACACGCTCCTGAAGTTCGAGGTGTGAAAATGAGGGTTATCTTCCTCGACCTCGATAAGACCCTACTTTGGGAGGATTACTCGCCCGAGCCGGCTAGAGAGTTCATAGGCTCCCTGAAGGAGAAGGGCTTCGAGATAGTTCTCAACTCCTCCAAGACGAGGGCCGAGCAGGAGTACTACAGAAGAGCTTGGAAGCTCAGGGAACCTTTCATCGTCGAGAACGGTAGCGCGGTCTTCATACCTGACGGCTACTTTCCCTTCGAGGTGAAAGGGGTTAGGAAAGGTAGCTACACGGTGATCGAGCTCGGCGAGAGGTACGAGAAAATAAAGGCCATCCTCGACAATATCGCGGAAAAATACGGCCTCAAATACTACGGGAACTCGACTCCGGAGGAGGTCATGGCCTTCACGGGTCTCCCAGAGGAACTCGTTCTTTTGGCGTTTCAGAGGGAGTACAGCGAGACGATCTTCAGGTGGTCGAGGGAAGGCTTTGAGGAAGAGCTTGAAGCTAAGGGGCTTAGGGCCGTCAGGGGGAGCAGGTTCGTCAATGTCATTGGGAACACCGATAAGGGAAAGGCTGCTTTGGTCATCCTCAGCCTCTACTCGCGCCTTGGAAAGGTCGAGAGCTATGCCGTTGGCGACGGGGAAAACGACTTCCCGCTCTTCGAGATTGTCGATAGGGCCTTCATCGTTGGAAACCTTAGCCATGCCAAGGCTAAAAATATAAGCTCCATCGATGAACTACTGGAGGTGATGGGATGAAGACGCTGATTCTGGCTGGAGGGAAGGGAACCCGACTGTGGCCCCTGAGCAGGGAACTCATGCCCAAGCAGTTCGTCCGCTTCCTCGACGAGAAGAGCCTCTTCCAGAAGACCGTTGAGAGAGCTCTCAAGTTCTCAAGGCCGGCGGAGATATTCGTGGTCACCAACAGGGAGTACAAATTCAGGGTTCTCGACGACCTGAGAGAGCTCGGCGTTGAACTTCCACCCGAGAACATCCTCCTTGAACCTGTTGGCAAGAACACCCTTCCCGCTATCTACTGGGGGGTTAAGACGATAGACGAGGCCTTCGGGGACTCGGTCGTTGCAGTTCTGCCGAGCGACCACCTGATTGAGGTGAACAAGGCCTACGAGACCGCTTTCGCCAGGGCGGAGAAGCTCGCCAGGGATTACCTGGTGACCTTCGGCATAAAGCCGACGAGGCCCCACACCGGCTACGGCTACATAAAGCCGGGCAAGGCCATCAAGGAAGGCGATGATTTGCTCGGCTACACCGTTGCCGAGTTCAAGGAGAAGCCAGACCTTGAGACGGCCAAGAAATACGTTGAGAGCGGTTACTACTGGAACAGCGGGATGTTCGCCTTCTCGACCTCGCTCTTCCTTGAGGAGGCGGAGAAACACTCGCCAGAGCTTGTGAAGGCCTTCGAGGAGGAGAGCATAGAGAAGGCCTACGAGCTGGCCCCTGAGATAAGCGTTGACTACGGGGTTATGGAGAAGACCGACAAAGCTGCCGTTGTTCCACTCAACACCTACTGGAACGACCTCGGCAGTTTCGACGCGATATACGAGGTTCTGGAGAAGGATGAAGACGGGAACGCCATAAGGATAACGAGCAAAAACGCCTACCACATCGGGGTAAACTCTAAGAACAACCTCATAATAGCCGAACGCCTAACCGCGACGGTGGGCGTTGAAGACCTCATCATAATCGACACCGACGATGCCCTCCTCGTGGCGAAGAAGGGCGAGAGCCAGAAGGTCAAGGAAATCTACAAGGTTCTGAAGGAGAAGAACGACGAGAGGGCAATCGTCCACAGAACCGCCTATCGGCCCTGGGGAAGCTACACCGTCCTTGAGGAGGGCGAGCGCTACAAGATAAAGCGCCTGACCGTTTTGCCTGGCAAGAAGCTTTCCCTCCAGATGCACTACCACCGCTCGGAGCACTGGGTCGTGGTGAGGGGAACTGCTAAGGTTCGCATTGGCGACAGGGAGATTCTCCTCAGGCCGGGGGAGAGCACCTTCATACCGGCCGGCACAGTTCACAGGCTTGAAAACCCCGGAAAGGTCGTCCTCGAAGTTATAGAGACCCAGATAGGTGAATACCTCGGCGAGGACGACATAGTCCGCTTTGCGGATGACTTTGGAAGAAAATGAGGTGATATTATGGCGAAGGAAAAGTGTGCGGACTCGTGGGAGAGGTTCAGTTCCTCCCTCTCTTCCCTCTCCCTCAGCCTTCTCCCGACACTGCTTTTCGTCCTCATAATGGCCTACGTGCTCGTGGTTGGCCTGCAAAATGCCGACTTCACGTTCACCGTAAACGGGCAGGAGGTCACCTTCAAGTACCCTGGGGTTGACGTCCCCATTGACTATATAGCCCTCAAGAACGCTGTTATCTACCTCTTCGCGGCGGTCCTGGTTGGTCTTCCAGTTCCACTGCTCTCGGGAAAACTAAAGCCCCTGAAGGTTCTGGTGGCTCTCATCCAGGCTGGTGCATTCGTCTACGGGCTCTACATCTTCGTTCTGGCAATACTCAACTTCGCGAGCGCAATGACCTGATGTGAGGTGATTCGATGGGGAAGCTCTTCGGAACCTTTGGGGTTAGGGGAATAGCGAACGAAAAGATAACGCCGGAGTTTGCCCTCAAGATGGGCATGGCCTTCGGAACGATGCTCAAGAGGGAAGGCAGAGAAAAGCCCCTCGTTGTTGTCGGCAGGGACACCAGGGTAAGTGGTGAGATGCTCAAGGACGCTTTAATCAGCGGTTTGCTGAGCGTTGGCTGTGACGTCATAGACGTCGGCATAGCGCCAACGCCGGCAATACAGTGGGCGACAGCACACTTCAACGCCGACGGGGGAGCCGTTATCACCGCCTCCCACAACCCACCGGAGTACAACGGAATAAAGCTCCTTGAGCCAAACGGTATGGGGCTGAAGAAGGAGCGCGAGGCGGTGGTTGAGGAGATATTCTTCAACGGGGACTTCGATAGAGCTAAGTGGGACGAGATAGGCGAAGTCAGGGAGGAAAACATCATAAAGCCCTACATCGAGGCGATAAAGGAAAGGGTGGACGTCGAGGCGATAAGGAGGAGAAGACCCTTTGTCGTCGTTGACACCTCCAACGGCGCCGGCTCGCTGACACTCCCGTATCTGCTAAGAGAGCTCGGCTGTAAGGTTGTCTCTGTAAACGCCCATCCAGACGGTCACTTTCCAGCTAGAAATCCAGAGCCAAACGAGGAGAACCTCAGGGGTTTCATGAAGATAGTTAAGGCTCTTGGAGCGGACTTCGGCGTTGCGCAGGACGGCGATGCCGACAGGGCGGTCTTCATAGATGAGAACGGTCGCTTCATACAGGGCGACAAGACCTTTGCTCTCGTTGCCGATGCCGTTCTGAGAGAGAAGGGCGGCGGGCTTCTCGTTACTACCATAGCCACCTCGAACCTTCTCGACGATATAGCGAAAAGAAACAACGCCAAAGTCATGCGAACGAAGGTCGGTGATTTGATAGTTGCCCGCGCTCTCCTTGAGCACAACGGCACCATTGGAGGGGAAGAAAACGGCGGTGTTATCTTCCCGGACTTCGTTCTGGGAAGGGACGGGGCGATGACGACCGCTAAAATAGTCGAAATCTTTGCCAAGAGCGGAAAGAAGTTCAGCGAGCTGATCGATGAACTGCCAAAGTACTACCAGTTCAAGACGAAGAGAAAGGTGGAAGGCGACAGGAAGGCGATAGTTGCCAAGGTTGCCGAGCTTGCTGAGAAGAGAGGTTACAGGATAGACACAACCGATGGGGTAAAGATACTCTTCAGCGACGGCTGGGTTCTGGTCAGGGCCAGTGGAACTGAGCCCATAATCAGGGTCTTCAGCGAAGCTAAAAGCGAGGAGAAGGCTAAGGAATACCTTGAGCTGGGGCTTGGTCTTTTGGAGGAGGCCCTCAGGGCCTGAACCCTTTTCTTCTCAATATGTCAACGGCCTCCTCAACGCTGAGCGGTATTTCCTTCAGTCCGAGCATGTGGAAGAGCCTGACTATCTCCGGGACGTCGAGGTTTGCCCTCTCTATCAGCTCGGGCCTTGAGAAAAGCTCCCTCGGTGTTCCCTCGAAGAGCACTTTTCTGTTCACAACGTAAACCCTATCTGCTAGGCGGATGAGCCTGAGGTCATGGGTCACCACGACAACGGTCATGCCTCTATCTTTCCAGTGCCTTATCATATCCAACACAAAGTTCCTGTTCTTCAGATCGAGGTCTCTCGTAGGCTCGTCGAGGAGCAGAACCTCCGGTTCCATGCTCGTCACGCAGGCTATCGAGGCCTTCTTCTTCTCCCCTCCGCTGAGGCTGTAGGGATGCCTGTCGGCTAGGCCTTCAATGCCGAGCTTTCTGAGCTCTTCTCTGGCCCTTCTCAGGCCCTTCTCCCTTCCCCAGAGGTGAACCGGGCCGAAGGCCACGTCCTCCAACACCGTTGCGCTGAAGAGCATGACGTCAGGGCTCTGGAAGAGGAAACCTACCCTCCGCCGGAACTCGCGGTCGGTCGTTGTCTCCTCGGTTATCGGCCTCCCCTCGAAGAGTATCTCCCCCTCCGTTGGCATAATCAGCGCGTCCATGAGCTTGAGGAGGGTCGTCTTGCCCGCTCCGTTCGGCCCGACTATCGCGAGGGTTTCTCCCCTCGTAACTTCCATGTTGATGCCCCTGAGTGCCCACTCGCCCGTTGGATAGCGATAGGAAACGTTTCTAAGCTCGTAAACCTTCATGGCAATCCCCTCGTGAAGGCCAGCGTTAGGAGAACTATTAGGGCAGTCAATGCCGAGAAAGCGTAGTCGATGCCCTTAAACCTGAACTCCCCGAGCGGTTGGACTTCGTTGACGTAGCCCCTTGAGACCATGGCGTAGTAAAGCTCCTCCCCAAGGGCGTTGGCCTTGATGAAGGTCGCCCCTATGTGCTTTCCAGCTTCCCTCCAGCTCTCCATCATTCCGAGCTCTCCGGCGAGCCTCGCGCGCCTAGCGTGCATTGCATCGAGGAGGAGCTTAGCCAAGAGAAAAACGTAGCGATAGGCTAGGGTTGCTATCGTTATTACCATCCCCGGAACCCTGAATGAGGCCAAAGCTGATATTATCTCGTTCCACCTGCTCGTCATCGTGAAAAGCACCGCGTAGGAAACGGCGGCTGCGACTCTCATCGTGAAGAGCACAGCCCAGCGGATTCCCTCCCACGTCGCCGTAAGGCCGAAAACCCTGAAGGCGCTCTCTCCCGGGAGCATAAAGACTGATGGAACGGCGATTATCCCTGTAAAAATCGGGATGAAGACCCAAACCCTTTTGGTGAACTCCAGCACCGGGAGCCTTGAGAGAACAGCCAGGGCCAGCGCGAGGAAGTAAAAGGCAACTATAACCCCGATGTCCCGTAGGGATACCACCGTTGTTACAAGAATGATGAGTGAGGCTATTTTAAGCCTCGGGTCAAGCTTCTGCAGAAGGCCCTCTTTTCGGGCGTATCTCTCCGAAAAAACCGCCTCCGTTGTGAACTCCAGGATCTCCCTTGTCGTTTCCTCAAGAAAGCCCATTGCCACCACCAAAATAAAGGGTTAGGCGGAAGTGCCCCCTCCGCCTGTGAACTTCACGAGGGCGTAGTAAAGGAGAAGAACAAGGGTCGTACCCACGACCGCCGAGATTATGTACCCGAGAGAGGCGTGTAGCTTGTCCTCCCAGCCCGGGAGGTTGTAGTCCGGGAGAACCGCGTGGCTCCAGACATCCGAGAGCTTTTCCATCCCGGGAAGTTTGTGGCCGACCATCTGCTCAACGGTGTTGACGTCCCACTCGCCCCATGCATCGTTGTAGTTCCATACGAGGAGGATGCCTATTGGCGAGAGTATTATCATAGCTCCGATGATTGCGAGCAACGTCTTGGTGACCCGGTCCATTCCATCACCCCCTGACTTTGGTTATGGCCCTCATCTCGAAGAGGTCTGGTCTGCTCTTCTTAACATACCAGACCACAACTCCAGTGACTATGGCTGCTGCCGGGCCGGCTGTGACGAGGTGCGCTATGGCCATGGCCGGCACTGAAACGCTGAGCGTGTAAGGGCAGTAGCCCGGCTGGATGTAGGGCTGGACTCCGAGCTCAATTCCGGCAACAACGGCAGCCGTTACGAGGCCAACGTAGGCGCCTATTCCAGCCGAGACTATCTCGTTGAGCTTTAGCCTCTGGGTGAGGAAGCGGTAGGTGTAGTAGCCAACGAACGGCAGGACAACACCCATGTTGAAGACGTTCGCAGCGTAGGTGGTTATCCCCCCATCGCCGAAGAAGAGGGCCTGTATCAACAGCACTATGGTCAATGAAACCGTTGCCGCCCAGGGGCCTATGAGTATGGCGATTATTGTTCCTCCGACTATGTGGGCCGTTGTCCCTCCGGGAACCGGGAGGTTGTACATCATCACGAGGAACGAAAAAGCCGTTAGAACTCCAAGGAGGGGCACTTGGCTTGGCCTGAGGTTTCCGAGCCACCTAAAGGCTCTGTACCATAGCGGTATCATTATCAGGTAGAACAGCGCGAAGGTGTAGGGGCCTAGGTAGCCATCCGGGATGTGCAACTTCGCCACCTCCGCTGGGTGTCATTAATTGATAAAAATGTAGCACTCTTTTAACGCTTTTGGTACATTAGTGTTATCAACCTTTGGTTGAGAAGGAAAGAGAAAAGTTCAGAGGTAGCCCCTGTCCTCTTCCTCGTGGGCCGGGGGCATGCTCTGCTCAAGCATCGCCCTCTGCATCTCCTGAACCTTCCGGAGTATCTCCTCGGTTTCCTTTGCGCGCTCCTCAAGCGCGGTCATATCAACCTTTATGCCGAGTATCTTGGTCACAGCCGAGAGGACGGCCTTGGCGGCCTTTGCGTCAACGATATAGCCTAGGCTCTCGCCGAGCAGGCTTATACCGAACATCGAGCGGAGCTTCCCTATGCCGAGGAGGAGGCCTGCTGCACCCACTATAGCCCCTCCCTCGTCTTCCCTCCAGATTACCTCTGTTTCACAGCCTTCGAGCTTGGCCTTGTAGTGGTCTATGAGCTCCTCGTGGGTTACCGCCGCGAGAACCCTCGGCTCGCCCCTGAGCTCCGGAACCTGGTAGCCGCCCATCGTGATTATCTCCCTCACCCCGAGCTCCTGGACGAAGTCGAGCATCTTTCCGACTACCTCGTAGTGGCCGGGACTATCTGTTGGCGCCACCTGCTGGTCTCCGGTGATTATGATTATGTCCCTTCCCTCCTCATCCGGGTTCTGCCAGTAGTAGAACTCGTTCTTCATGAGCTCAACTACTGAGTTCCTCTTGATGAGAACCTGGTGCATGAAGTGCGGTGAGTAAAGTTCGGCAAACTTGACCGCGTCGAGCTCCTGTATCAGGTGCTCAGCGGCGAGCTTTCCAACCAGCCCAATCCCGGGGAGTCCCTCGATGAATATGGGGTCCCTGAGCTCGGGCCTCTCAAGGACGTAAATTATGCTCTCCTTCATTTTTGCTCACCCTTACTGGCTATTCCGAGCATCTCGCGCTTTAACCTCCGCCTGTACTCCCCGTAGGGATCCTCCGGCGAAAAGCGCGGGGGATGGGCCACCCTGGTCTTGGCCCCACAGACGGGACAGGTCTCCTTCAGGGTGTAGCGCCCGCAGACAGGGCACTTCCTTATCCTGAACCTCATCTTTACCTCCTCTTTATCTTTCTGATGCGCTTCTCCTTCCTTATGAGCGTCGCCTCTCCACCGGCCTCTTTGATGACGCGGAGTATCTCCTCGGCTATGTCCTCCAGGACTTCTTCAGCCTTGTAGTAGTCCGGGGCGGTGATGTCTATTCTATAGCGCGGCGCCCCCTGGTAGGTGAACTTGACCTCGATGTCCTTCTCCTTGTTGGCCCTGTCGCGCGCCCTTATCAATGCCTCCTTGATTATCTCGATTCCGTTCGGCTTTGGAACCGTTATCTCGAACTCGGCGTCGATTGTAACCGTTGGAATCTCGACGTAGGCCTCGATTATGGGCTTGAGAGCATCGAGCCATTCATCGGGAATGAGTCCCTTGAGAACCTCTATCCCGTTCTGGGCGGCGTCTTCAAAGGCAGCGTAAACCTCTCCGTACTCCTCTTCGAGAGGAACCCAGACTTCCCTCCATGCAGTCTCAAAGTCCTTTCCAAGCTTCTCGGCTGCCATTTTAAGAAGGTTCTCGGCCTTTTGAGCCCTCTTGTACTCCTGGAGCTTGGCCTTCCTCTGCTGCTGGTTGACCCTTTTGAGGCTCAAATCGATGTGCCCCTTACTCGGGTCAACGCGGATGACCTTCGCAACGACCTTCTGGCCCTCCTTCAGGTAGTCCCTGATGTTCTTGACCCACGTTGGGGCAACCTCGCTGATGTGCATGAAGCCCTCTTTACCCGGGTACTCGTCGAGCTTGAGGAAAGCGCCATAAGGGTGAATGTTCTTGACCGTCGCTATAACGAACTCTCCCTCTTCGGGATACTCTTTGGCCTTTCTCGGCATTTCAACCACCTCAAAACTTTTTACACCGGAAGGAGTTTAAGAGAAGAGGTTTTTAAAAGTTTGGCGAGAAAAGAAAAGGTTCACTCAAGAACCTCAAGTATCTTTGCCTTTATGATGCCCTTTCCGCCGGTCGGCTCCACCAGCGTGGCGCCGCAGACGAGACAGCGAACCTTGGTAGCCGGGTGGCTGAAGACAATCTGCTCGTTGCCACAGTCAATGCACTTAACGCGGAGAAACCTTGAGCGTGGCATGGGTATGAGGTTCTTCGGGATGGCCATGCTCACACCTCCACCAGCTCGAACTTCTTAACGCGGAAGCCCTTCCCCCTCGTGTGGGCCTTACCGCAGACCGTACAGCGGAAGCGAAGGTCGAGTTTCTTGACGGGCTTTTCCCTGCCTGCCGGGTTCGGTCTCGGGAAACCGCGGTAACCCTTCATGATTCTGCGGAATCTCCTCTGGCCCTGACTTAGCTCGCTCCTAGGCCTCTTCTTGACCTTCTCGACCTTGTGGATGGTGTGCCTCTTGCAAAACGGACAGTACGTCCTTATCTGCTTCGGGTACTTCATGCTCTCACCTCCACCGAGGGGCCCGGTGGGTTCCTTTCCACGGATACCCCCGAGCCGTGAGCCAGTGACAGCTCTGGGTTTCGAGTTGACCGCACGTTTAAAAAGCTTTTTGCCGGGGAAAATTTTTAAAAACAAAAAGTTATTAAAAAGTCGGAGGTGGTGGGAGATGAGGATGGTGGACGTTGTCAAAGAGGTCAAGGAAGTTGAGGAGAAGGCGGAAAGGAAGTACAAAAAGCTCCTGAAGAAGCTTGAGAGGCCGGAATACGCTGACCTCAGGGGACTGATCCTCAGGATGGCGGTTGACACGATATTCCACAGGCACCTCATGGAGGCCCTTGAAAAGGCCCACAGGGAGGCGGAGGAACTTCTGGAAGAGCACTTCAGGGAGGGGCCTGAGGAGATGGTTCTAATCCCCGGTGTCCCGACGATTGTAATGCCACTCGGCTTCGGCCCGATAGGTGCAAGGGTTCCCCCGGAGGAGCTGGTCGAGGAGTTCCTCAAGGAGATGCCCACAGAGATAGTTGTCCCTGAGGGGAAGAAGGTCGCCGAGACGATAAAGGAGTACGCCGAGCTTGCCGGGAGAATGAAGTCCCTCTACGAAGAGTTGTCTAAGAGGGCCTTCCACCCGGTCGTCAGGGAGCTTGCCAGGGAGATAATGAGGAACGAGGAACAGCACGAGGCCCTCCTGAAGGGCCTGCTCAAGAAGTACAGCTAAAGACCCAGAATCAGGGGCAGGAGGAAGGGCTCGACGGCGGTGAGGACGAAGCCGTGAACGAATGCAACTAAACCAACTTCCCTTCCCCCGAACCTGCTTATTATCGGCAGTGTCGTGTCCATCGTTGTTGCTCCCCCGATGGAGACAGCTTCCTCCGGTGGTATCCAGCGGATTATCACTGGGTAGAGGATAACTGTCAGGACTTCCCTAAGCAGGTTTCCCAGAAATCCGACTGCCCCATAAACGGCCGAGTACTGGGCTATGAGCGGGCCGGTCAGGGAGTACCAGCCGCAACCCGCCCCTATGGCCATCCCCCACTTTGGCTCGATGCCCATGAGGAGCGCGACTCCTATCCCGCCGAGGATGGAGCCGAGGAGGGTCTTAACCGGCAGTGTCAGGGCCTTCCTGCCCATCTTTCTCAGTTCCTTAACCCTGAAGTTCAGGCCAAGGTCAACCCCTATGAGGAAGATTATGATGTAGAGCATTACCTCGTAGGCGTTTCCGAAATCCGGAGAGTAGAAGCGCCCGACGAGGAAGCCCGCGGTTAGGGATGCGAGAACCATGTAGAGGAACTTCATCCCCTCACCCCCAGTGCCAGCAGGAGGCTTCCCCCCGCTGTAAAGATGGCGAAGAGGATTGAAGTCCCGAGCAACCAAAGTCCGTTGACGTTTACCTCTCCTGTCTTCACCCCGAGAAAGAATATCATCAAAAGCAGGGCTAAGCTGGTGGGTTTTTCTAAGTTCGGTCTTTTTCCCCTGCTTCTAAGGATGTAGCCAAGAACGACCCCGAGGAGAAGGGGTATGAAGATGTTCATGTGCCCGAGTCAATCTCTGGCCTAATAAAAGTATCGAGGGGCTCTGAGGGTGTTCACGTCATCACCGCTCAGCATGCTTGCTATTCTTCATCGCCCGAAACGGTTTGGCCGAGATGTTTTAAACGTTTCCTAGTATTATTCCAGCTTTGCCAAAGTTTTTATTTGGAACGTACAATCTTAGACCGGTGGTGCATAATGATCAGACCTTCCCAGAGGGCCATGGGCGTTGAATACGCCATAAGGGACGTTGTTCTTCCGGCCAGAGAACTTGAAAAGAAGGGGGTAAAAGTCATCCGCCTCAACATCGGTGACCCGGGCAAATACGACTTTCAACCACCGGAGCATATGAAGGAAGCCTACTGTCGGGCAATAAGGGAGGGCCACAACTACTACGGGCCGAGCGAGGGCCTTCCGGAGTTGAGGGAGGCGGTCGTTCAGCGCGAGAAGAGGAAGAACGGCGTCGACATAACCCCCGACGATGTCCGCGTTACAACGGCCGTTACAGAGGCCCTCCAGCTCATATTCGGCGGTCTTCTCGATCCGGGAGACAACATCCTCGTTCCCAGTCCGAGCTATCCTCCCTACATCGGACTCGTCAAGTTCTACGAGGGAGAGCCAAGGGAGTACATGACCATCGAGGAGAACGGCTGGCAACCCGACCTTGACGACATGAGGAAGCTGATAGACGAAAGGACGAAGGCAATAGCCGTTATAAACCCGAACAACCCGACCGGGGCTCTCTACGAGAAGAAAACGGTAAAGGCAATTCTCGACCTCGCCGGAGAGTACGATTTGCCGGTCATAAGCGACGAGATATACGACCTCATGACCTACGAGGGGGAGCACGTTTCCCCCGGCTCGCTCACGAAGGACGTCCCGGTAATAGTCATGAACGGCCTCTCCAAGGTTTACTTTGCAACTGGCTGGCGCCTTGGCTACTTCTACTACGTTGACCCAGAGGGTAAGCTCTCCGAGGTGAGGGAGGCCATAGACAAGCTGATGAGGATAAGGATATGCCCCAACACGCCGGCGCAGTTCGCGGCAATAGCCGGTTTAACCGGTCCAATGGACTACCTGAAGGAATACATGAAAAAGCTCCGCGAGAGGAGGGACTACATCTACAAACGCCTCACCGAGATTCCCGGGGTGAGCACCCAGAAGCCACAGGGAGCATTCTACATTTTCCCGAGGATAGAGGAACGCTCCAAGTGGAAAAACGACAAGGAGTTCGTCCTTGATGTTCTCCACGAGGCGCACGTGCTCTTTGTCCACGGCTCGGGCTTCGGGAGAGCTGGAGAGTGGCACTTCAGGATAGTCTTCCTCCCGCCGGTGGAGGTACTTGAGGAGGCAATGGAGGGCTTTGAGGCCTTCATGAGAAAGAGGCTCGGGAGTTAGGCTATCCTCCCGAGACAACGGGGATAACCTCGACGTAGTCCCCGTCCTTTACCCTTTCATCCTCCAGGGCAACCCTGCCGTTGAGCTTCGCTATGGCGCTCTCGGTGTTGAAGCCAACCTCCCTCAGGATATCTGCGATGGTCATGCCCTTCTTCCACTCTAACTCCTTCTCTATTCCCCTGCCGAGAACCTTGACCCTTATCACGGCTATCACCAAAGGCATGTTTGTCGTGAGTTTATAAATTCTCGGCATCGGTGTGAGAGTACACTCTTGATGCCAATAAGCTTTAAGGAAGTATCTGCTTTAAAATAGTGCCCGGAGGGTGCTTTAAACAGAAGAAAAAGAAACAGCGTATTACTATCCAGCTTTGACCAAGCTTTGCCCTGCAAAAGTTTGTTGTGGAGCCGGGACCGGGATTTGAACCCGGGTGGAAGGGATCTGCAGTCCCTCGCCTCGCCTCTAGGCTATCCCGGCGTTTAACCCGTAGAAAGTATGGCGCCGCGGCGGGGATTTGAACCCCGGTGGGCACCGCCCACCGGCTTAGCAGGCCGGCGCCCTACCAGGCTAGGCTACCGCGGCACTCCGATGCCCGAGTTATATGAGCCGGAGGGGGTTTTTAAGCTTTTTGGAATCTCAGAAGAACTTCCCGAACATGTACTGCGGAATCGGGCACTGGACTATCCTCCTCGACCAGAGGCAGTCTGCACAGCTCGGCTCGTTGCCCCAGCAGTCTATGTCCGTTGTTTTGACGAAGTCGCACGCATCCCTTAGGTCGCAGTCTGTACATGAGGGATACATGTAGTTCTTCATGGTGAAGCGGAACCAGGTGTACTTCTCGCTCGTCCATATCTCGGCGAGGCTCTTCTCCCTCACGTTGCCGAAGGAGTAGGCGTTCACCTTCTTCTCCCTGCCGAAGATGTACTCCTTGTAGGTGTGCAGGAAGCGGTAGCAGGGAGCAACCTCACCGTCCCAGCGAACGACTGCAACGTTGTTCTCGTCGAAGTCGCACTGTCTCTCGGTCTTAAGTTCAAACTTCGGGAGCTTTATGTAAAGGCCGTTGTGGGCTATCTTGTAGAGCTCGTCAAGGATCGGCGTCATGTCAACACTGCCGTCATAGACTATGTCATCAACCTGTTCCGGGGTCAGCGGGAGGAGATTCGAGACGAGCATCGCATCGACTCCCAGATCAAGGAGGAACTTGGCCAGCTCGGGGAGCTCTTGGTAGTTCTCCTTCGTTACAACGACCTCAACGCCGATGCTCGGCCTGTGCGTTCCGTACTCCTCGCGGTACTTGACGAGCTTCCTTATCTTGTCCGCTGTCACGGCGGCCGCTATGTGGCCGAGGGTTATGGCGTTTTGAGCCGTCGGAACGGTGTCCATGGAGAAGTAAATCAGGTCAACTCCGAGCTTCGCGAACTCGCGGAGCATCTCATCGGTCATCAGGGTTCCGTTGCTGCTCATTCCAAGGGCAAAGCCCCTCTTTTTGACTTCCCTCACCATGTCCATGAAGCGCGGGTGAACTGTCGGCTCTCCGATTCCACCGAGGTAGACCATCCTAAGCTCGGGGAACTCCTCGGCGTCGTCGAGTATCTTGAGGAACAGTTCCCAGTCCATATCGCCTTCCTCATCTTCCCAGTACTGTTTGAAGCACATCTCGCACTTTAAATTACAGCGGCTGGTGACCTCAATGTAGAGGTACTTCATGTCGAGCTTTGGCTTCACTATAACCTTCCCGTCCCACAGGGAGAATGTGTACTCCTTCGGGCTAAGCTTTATGCCCATTTCAACCGCCTCCTGCTGGCGGAAATATGCTGACCGTGTCTTCATCGGTGAGAGGCGTATCAAGGCCCTGAAGGTGCTCGATGTTCTTTCCGTTCACGAGTATTATGTATCCCTTCTCAAGCTGTTTCTTGAAGCCCGGGAACATTCGATCCAGCTCATCTAAAAGTTCCCCAACGGTTTTAGGCCCGTGGATTTCCAGCCTTCTCTTGCCCGTGAACTCGATGAGGGTCGCAAAGAGCTTGACAATCACGGGTATCACCTTAAGCCGGGCTCTTCTCAAAGGGGCATAAAAGAATTACTGGACAAAAATGGGAAGAAGAATCACAGGAACTCGGCTATGCCGAGCTCCTCCGCCTTCTCCTTCGGAACCCTTCCGTCCTCGGTCCAGCCGCGCATCTTGTAATACCTCGGCAGCATCTCCTTTAAGCGGACAACGTGGCCCTTGTTCGGCCCTTCTGGCATCGGCTCCTCAAGGAATCTCTTTGGTAAGGTGTCGTCCCTCTCAGGGATGAGTCCTGCCTTCAGGTTAAATATCCTCTCGGCGTTCCAGATGCGCTCGCCTATCCTGAGGTAGTCCTCAGTTGAGAAGTCCCATCCGAGGGCGGCGTTGAGCATGTCGCGGAAGTCGTCTGCTCCAAGACCGAAGGTCGTGAATAGACAGAGGCCTGCTGCATCTATGATCGCGCTGAGGTCCTGGAATAGGATCAGCATCTTTATCTTGTCGTCGCTTATGTCGTGGGGATCCATCTTGTACGGGTAGCCGAGTATCTCCGGGCTTATCATGTAGTTCTTGATGTGACAGCCACCGCGGTTGTTGGTTGCGTAGCCGAGACCGTGTCCCTCCGCTCCGCGCGGGTCGTATGCAGGTAGTTCAAGCTTCTTGACGCCCATGAAGTAGTCAACGCCGTTGAACTTCTCTGCCAGGCGGTAGCCTCCCTCAGCGAGGACATCTCCAAAGCCCTTCCTGTAGGCTATCTTTTCGATGTAGTAGTGAAGAACCTCGGTGTTGCCGAACCTGAAGGGAGGAGCGTCCTCACCAACGTCCTCAGGCTTGAGGAGGCCCTTCTCCCAGAGTTCCATGGCTGTGGCGAGCGTTCCACCGGTTGAGATAGTGTCGAGACCGAACTCGTCGCACATGTGGTTGGCCTCGATTATGCTGGCTAGATCATTTATACCAAGGTTTGCTCCGAGCGCCCAGATGCTCTCGTACTCCGGTCCTTCGGTAACTCCCACAGTGGGAAGCTTGTTCACCCTACCACAGCCTATCGGACAGGCGTAGCACGGCTGGTTCCTTATGAGGTACTTGGCAGCCATCGCCTCACCGCTCTGCTCGTAGGCGTACTCAAAGACACCCGTCTGGAAGTTCCTCGTTGGATAGAGACCGTTCTCGTTTATGATGTTTACCAGAACTGCCGTACCGTACTTCGGCAGTCCACCGCCGGCAACGGGGTCGTTCCTCAGCTTGTTTATCTTCTCCCTAACTGTGAGCATGAACTTCTGCCTGTCCGCTATCGGGACGTGCTTGGTTCCCTCAACGGCTATTGCCTTGAGGTTCTTGCTCCCCATGACGGCTCCAACGCCTGCCCTTCCAGCTGCCCTGTGGCCGTCGTTCATAACAGCGGCGAACTTGACCAAGTTCTCCCCGGCCGGGCCTATGCTCGCTATGTGGAGCTTCTTGCTTCCAATCTCTTTCTTTATTAGTTCCTCGGTCTCGCTAACAACCTTGCCCCACAGGTGGCTCGCGTCTCTAATCTCGACGTTGTCGTCCTTGATGTAGATGTAAACCGGGCTGTCGGCCTTCCCTTCAACGATTATCCCGTCCCAGCCGGCAAATTTGAGCTCAGCTCCAAAGTAGCCACCGGAGTTGGACATCGTTATGAAACCGGTCTGCGGGCTCTTTGTGACGACGTTGTACCTTCCACCGGTTGGAGCGCTCGTTCCGCTCAGCGGGCCTGGGGTAATTATCAGCATGTTCTCAGGGCTCAGAGGGTCGACCTTCGGGTCCATGTCCCTCAGAAGGAAGTAGATTGCCATGCCCCTGCTTCCGAGCCACTTCTTGGCGAACTCCTCGTCGTATTTCTCCACCTTTATCTCTCCGGTGGAGAGGTTTACGCGCAGAAACCTTCCCCAGTTGCCGTACATAAAGACACCTCATGACAAATCAGTACATTGAAGTATATAAGCGTTTATGAAAACACACTAATATGCATTCTCCGGATGTGTTAAACGGAATGGTTATCCAGCTGAGGAACATGTTTTAAACCTCAAGGGCGCACTTCTTCATGATGACTGAGCTTTTCAACTCAAAACTCTGCGCCATCTGCAAGGGACGGAAACTACTCTGCGGAAGGCCGACCTGCCCCATACTCGAACGCTTCAGGGTAGCTCAAAGAGTTGAGCAGAAGCTGAACAAAAGACATCTTTTCGGCTCCTCCCCGCCGAGCCTCTTTGTTGGGGAGCACGGCTATCCGAAGGTCAGGATAGGCCCGCTCGTCCCGCCGATAGAAGGAGACACGAGCTACCTCGACAGCCCTCTGAAGTGGGAGGATAAAAGGATAAAGGACATCCTCTACTACCGCTCCCTTCTGGTTATGGGTGAGAGCAAGGTGAACGTGAACGTGAGGAAGAGCGGAAGAGTTCTGAGCGAGATTCAGGAGCTCGCTATGAGCGTTAGGCCCGTTGACAGCGAAATACTCCTCAAGAAAAGACCAGTCCTCAAGGTCATCCCGAGCGAGTTTGCACCGCCCCTCGGCCCAAAAGCTGAACTGCTCGACTTCGAGCTTACGGAGAACCCGAGGATACCGAGGAAGACGGATTACGTTGTGAGCGACGAGCTGAAGGCAGAGGAAGCGATAATGAGGCTCTACAACTGGGGTTTTGATGAGTACTACATCGTGAGGCTCCTCTCAGCAGGATTGCTCGGGGTTGAAAAGAAACTTGTCCCGACGAGGTGGAGCATCACGGCGGTACAGGACACGATAGGAAAGAACCTGAGGAGGGAGATTTTGCACTACCAACTGATCAACAACTACGAGGTTTACTTCTACCGCTTCCTTGGAAACCGCTACGCGGTTCTTTTAATGCCTGAAACTTACGCTTTCGAGCTCCTTGAGGTCTGGCTGAAGGGTTCGCTCTTCGGTTCGAGCGAGCCGAGCGTAATCCACGATTATGAAGACTTCCGCGGGAGGAGGGAGTACGTCAAGGAAACCGCTGGAGCCTACTACGCGGCC
Source organism: Thermococcus sp. (assembly GCF_027052235.1). NCBI lineage: Archaea > Methanobacteriati > Methanobacteriota > Thermococci > Thermococcales > Thermococcaceae > Thermococcus > Thermococcus sp. The sequence goes on along the minus strand of NZ_JALUFF010000013.1, from coordinate 37,581 downwards.
CGCTTAAGCGTTCTTGAAGCGCTTCGCGGGAGGAAGAGGCAGGCGAGGACAGTAGTCTTCCGTGAGGTTACGCCCGAATACTACGCCCCCGTTGGCGTGTGGCAGATAAGGCTCGGGGTGAAGAAAGCTCTGGGAAACTTGATAGGTCGCTTTGAAACCCTTAATGAGGCTCTGGAAGCGATTAGGAGACGCCTTGAGCATCCATTCGAGAAGTACCTTGAAAGGAGCTACATCCTTGGCTATCTCGCGAGGCAGAAAACCTTGGACGAGTGGCTCGGAAGGAATATATACTGGTTGAAGGGAAAGTAGGGCGGTGGATGACGATCACTCCATCCCACTGAATTGTGATGACTGCACGTCAGACTGACACCGGTGATCGAAATGAAAAAGCTGGCCCTCATAAGCCTCGACGGGAACGGAATTTACAACCTCAAATACATGCCCTTCCTGAGCGAGCTGGCAGAAAACGGCGATTTCACGGTAGTTGACTCAATCTTCCCAACCCTTACCGACCTCGTTCACACGAGCGTTATGACAGGGGTATGGCCCAAAGACCATGGAGTTGTGGAAAACGGCTACTATGACAGACTGACCGACAGGAAGATTAACTTCTACGACTACGAAATAGCTTTCAATCCCCACAGGGTCATTAAAGCCCCAACAATCGTTGATATTCTCAGGGGGAGAGGTATCAAGACTGGTTCCGTCAGCGGCTACACCATGCCACCCTTCAGCGGAACGGACGTGAGGATTTTCCCGCCCTTCTTTGCGAGCAACGAGCTTTATAGAAAACACGGGAGGGACTGGAGGAAAGATGTATGGGTCTTGAATTCTGCCCTATACATCTACGAGGAATGCAAACCCGACTTACTCCTTGTCCACTTCGCCTCGATAGACGGCATGAGCCACGACCACGGTCCCCTGAGCGAGGGCGCGCTCAAAGCGGTGGAAACCGTCGATGCCGCCGTTAGAACCCTCTGGGAGCGCCTTAAGGACGAGTACGCCTTCGTAATCTTCGCCGACCATGGACAGGAGGAAGTGCACACGTGGGTGAACCTCAGGGAGCTCCTCATGGATAGCGGGATAGGGGTTAAGAGGGTCTCCTCGGGTGGGGGTGTTCACGTTTACCTGAGAAATCCCGGCGATGCTGAGGATGCCTTTGAGATTCTGAGGAAAGCGCCGGGCGTTAAAGACGTTTTCTTCCGCGATGAACTTCCCCATTTGAACAGCCCCAACAGCGGAGAGCTTATAGTTTCAGCTAAACCGGGCTACTGGTTCTGCTCCCACAGGATGTGTAGGGGGATTAAAGGTGTGAGCCACTGGGTTAAGGGCATGCACGGTTCCAACAACGAGCCTGTTGTGAAGGTCCCGCTCATCCTCTGGGGCTTTGAGAACGCAAACCTTGAAAACGCCTCGCTCATGGACATAGCTCCGACGATACTGGATTTCTTTGGCGTGGATAAGCCTGCCAACATGGTGGGGAGGAGTTTGATAAAGGGATAAAATCAGAGCTTTATTGAGAGCTCGGTCTTGTCGGTCTTCTTGAGCTGGATGGCGAAGAGGGCCTTTTCAATGGAGCGCTTGTGGAGGTATGAGATGATTGTCAGGATAAACCCAATGAAAGATACTATCGAGCTTATGCTGAAAACTGTCCAAAAATATGCCCCGTTCTTTATTATCAAACCACCAGAGGACAGACCTATCTCAATGAGTCCAAGATAAAAGCCGAAGCCCAACCACGTGGATAGAGCATCTTTAAATGCTTCATTCTGATATTCATGAGCCTTTTTGTAAGCTAGTTCAAGAATCTCAATTTCCTTCTCCCGTGGGTAGTCCCTCTTATAGGCATCCACGAACTCCTGAGGGTCAGCTTGGACTTTATACGCTGAGTATATTAACGACATGGGGCCTGCAAGAAGTACAATCCAGCCTGTAAAAATTGCCAACTATCCCATGAGAGAGATGTTGCGCAAATCAAACGCAAGCAACTGGAGAAACAATAGCACAAAAATCCCGATTATTATCAAGACCATAAAGCCTATGTCACTACCTGCATTCAATTTTTTCTCAAGTTCAATTACACTGCTTCCCATTTCCCTCCTCCCGGAGGGTATAATATCTGGAGGCGAAGGGGTTAAATACGTGGAGGACGAAACCACCCCCTGGTGTGAGCATGGAAGGGATTGAGTACATCTACGACGAGCACGGGAAGGTTAAGGGTGTCATAATTCCTCCAGAACTCTGGGAGAGGATAAAAGCTGAGTTCTTCGAGCCATCAAAGTACAGGGGAATTTACAGGGGCAGAAAAGACCTTGAGAAAAGCCTCAGGGAGCTGAGGAAGGAATGGGAGAGGGATTTCTGATCGACACAAACATTCTCATCTATTACCTCGCGGACGCAATTCCGGAGGAGGAGCTTCCCAAAGTGGAGGAAATCCTGAGGAAAAGCTTCAACGTCTCCATAATCACGAAAATAGAGTTTCTCGGCTGGAGAGGGCATACCCCAGAGGGCTTTAAGAAGTCAAAGGAGTTCATAAGCTTCGCGCACGTCATACCTCTCACCGACGAGATAGCAGATATTGCCATCGAACTCAGGAGAAAGGTTATCATAAAGCTCCCCCACGCGGTTATAGCGGCTACGGCACTCCTACACAACCTCACGCTGGTGACGAGGAACGTTAAGGACTTCGAAAAGGTTGAAGGAATTAGGATATACAACCCCTTTGAAAAAGTTGACAAGAAAGGTTAAACAAGATCATTGCTAGCAAAATCCGAGATATTCCAAAGCTAATGATTTCTCAAGTTTTCATGAGCTCCGCGCTATTCCTCTCCAGAGAAAATAATACTTGGGGACGAAGGGATTAAATATCCCAACACCAATCTTGAACCGGTGGGAAGATGGCAGGAAAGTAGTTGTTGAAATCCCCGGAATGGTGAAGATACCGGACGAGGAGGTTGAGGGGAGAATAAAGGTGGAACTGGCCCTGCGCCTCTACGAGAAGGGCATACTCTCCTTTGGCCAGGCGAGAAGGTTAGCGGGTCTGAGCAAGTGGGAGTTCGTTGAGCTCCTAGCTAAGGAGGGGAGTGGCATACTCTACGATGAAGAGGAGCTTGAGAGCGACCTTAAGGTTCTGGAGGAGCTCTCATGAGGGTTGTCATAAACTCGTCCCCGCTTATATTCCTTGCCAAGCTTGGGTTTAAAACCAGAAGATGGCAGTGAATGTCGTTGGGTGGTATTTAGAAGGCACTCGGGGTGGGGATATGTTCGATGTCAGGGTTCATCCGAAGGTCGTCAAATCGGCTTCCCAGCTTCTTAAGCCCGCCCATCTTAGACTGTTTATAGAATTTCTCCAAGACGTTAAGGAAAACCCTCTGCCAGAGGGCTACGACATCAAGCCGTTAACCAATCGGAAGATTTTGGGCCTTAATGGGTATCGCCTTCGCCTTGGAGATTACAGGGTTCTCTACGCTGTGGACTGGAGGAATAAAATTGTGTACGTTGTCAGAATTGAACCGAGAAGCAGGGCATATAAAAAGCGTTAGCCTTCAAGCTTCTCCGAAAGGATTTTTATGGCCTCATCGGCACTGAGAGTTTTTACCTCACCTTCAACCATGTCTTTCAGGTCTTTTTCAAACTCCCTCAGCGTTTCTTCGTCCACTTCTCCTGAAGGCTCATTGGACATCATTTTTAGGAGCATGAGCCTGAGGTCTTCCAGCTCCCTCTCAATGCGGTCAATCTTTTGGAGGAGCACGTTGGGGTTAATGGCTTCGCTCATCATCCCACCGATTAAGAGGTTGTCCTCATGGGTTAAATATGTTTTCACTCTGGCTCTCAATCTTTGGCGTTGTGGTTCTGCTGTTCTTAAATCTTGTGGCATGGTAGCCTCAATGTGGGGAGATTTGGGAAATGACTTTGGAATATTCGATGGGGTGTAAAAAGAACTCCGGAAGGCGGGTGAACTTTAGGCTTCTTTCGCCTTCTTCATGCCGATTTCGACGCCCCTGGCGATTGCTTCTTGGAGGAGGAGCCTTTGGTATATGCTTTTGTATTTTCTCCACTTGAATAGAAAATCTATTGTGGCCATTATTGCAAATATTTCCGCAAACCATCCCAGTCCAATTCCTAAAACTACGGAGTATATTGCCAGGGGTTGAGCGATGAAAAATGAGAGCAACATGCCAGTTAGAGCATTGTTGTAGGCTTTTTGTATCTGTTCGATATCATTTTCGTTCCATGGTTCTATTGCATCACTCAACATCAGTAAACCGGCTCCAATGGCCAAAGAGACTAACACGAGAAAAGTTCCCAGATCCATTTCCCTCCTCCCTCCGGGTATTTATAGATTTCCCTCCTCCCGGAGGGTATAATACTTGGCGAAGGCGTTAAATACTCCCACTCCGAATTCCCCCTGATGCCCATGTTCAAGTGGAGCGAGTACGAGAGGTGGATGAGGCAGGCCGAAAAGACCCTTCGCTCTGCCCTTAGGGATCTGGAAGGTGGGGACTACGAGTGGGCGAGCTTCAAGGCCCAGCAGGCGGCTGAGCTGGCGGTTAAGGCGCTCCTTCGTGGATTGGGCTTCGCCCCAATTGGGCACTCCATAACGAGACTTCTCAGAAACCTGCGTGATGAAGGCTTTGAGGTTCCACGGGAGCTGTTCCACAGGGCGATGGAGCTCGACAGAAACTACATAGCGCCCCGCTATCCAGACGCCTACCCGGAGGGTTCTCCCTTCGAGTACTATTCTGAGGATATCGCTCTGGAGATGATAGACTATGCCGAAGAAGTCCTCAGCTTCGTCAAAAAGGCCGTCGAAAATCTCACCAGAACTTGAGAGGTTTGTGAGGAGGATAGTCAATTACTTCAGCGGTGACGTTACGGTTATCCTTTTTGGTTCCAGAGCCAGAGGAGACTACAACAGGGCGAGCGACTACGATCTGATAGTGATATCCAGAAAGATGAGTGGGAACTTTTTAGCGAGGACAAAGCCTCTCTATGAACTCAACGAGGACTTCCTACCCGTGGATATACTCGCTTATACTCCAGCGGAGTTTCTCAAAGCATTGGAAAACCTCTCTCCCTCGGCCCTCGATGCCATAAAGGAGGGGATAGTCCTCCATGACAATGGCTTCTATGAGGTCGCCAGGAGACACTTCGAGGAGCTGAAGCGGAAGGGAATGCGGAAGGAAAGATACTGGGTGATTAGGGCTTAGTCCTTCGCTCCCTTCAGTCCCTTTGCCATTGACTCTCCGAGCTTCTCGGCGAGCTTTTCGAGCATTTCCTCCTGCTCGAAGCGCTTGAGGCGGCTGTAGTTTATCACTAAAGAAGTTAATGTGAATGCGAATGCTAATGAAGACACGGCAAACATCCAGATCGGTATATTTTCCTCAGGATCAAAGAATGAAATCATTTCGCCCAACACAATGCCAATTGCGATGATTGTGGATTCTTTTATCTGATCCACTACTCCCAATTTACCAAATTTTGGATTTTTGAACCATTTAACCGGTTCAAGAAGCCCCATAAAGCTTGATAGAAGCAAGATAGTACCTCCTACAATCTCCAATGTTCCCGTTTCCCTCCTCCCTCCGGGTATTTATAGATTTCCCTCCTCCCGGAGGGTATAATACTGGGAAGGAAGTTGCACACATCTACAACAGCATGGTAAGAGAGTAGTAAACTCGGGCATTCTCCTTTTGGCTTAGAAGACCAGAAAACGATGAGAACTCAAAGCCATTCTATTTTGACCTTGTCTTCAACACTTTTGAACTCATCATCTCCGGTTAGGAGAGTGGCGTTCAGGTCTATTGCCGTTGCGGCGGCGAAGGCATCTGCATAGCTGAGCCTGTGGAATGCCTTTATCCTTCCGGCTATGAGCGCGAGCCTCTCATCAGCAACCACAGGTTGGATAGGTTCCCTCCTGATAAGGGCCACCGCGAGATTTGCTGTATTCGTTCCCCTCTTTCTTGAGATGATGTAATAAACCTCGCCTAGGTTCACTACATTCATGTAGAGTTCGGCCTTTCCGCTTCTCCCGAGGTTGAGATACTCCTCAACCTTCTCCGCCGCTGGTTCATCGTTCATATAAGCCAAAACTGCATAGCTATCCAAGACGATCCTCATTCTCTGGCCTCCAGCTCCTCTTCTTCTTTCCGAATTTCTCGGAGTATCTCCCTGACAGGTTTCTCAAACTTTACAAGCCCTCTGAGCTTCAGACCTTTTTTTACCGGAACTATCACAATCTCGTCCCCGAAATCGAGGATCTCAAGCTCGTCTCCCTCTTTGATGCCGAACTTCTCGCGGATTGCCTTGGGTAAGACTATCTGGCCCTTTGAGGAAACTTTTACAATAGTCATCTTACATTCACCAAAATGGTCTTACTCAACGAGCATAAAAATGTTTTGAGGCAGAAATCTGGAACTGGATAAACAGAGGAAATGAGGGGAAAAGTTCCAGCCCTCAGCGTGAGGACTGGGCAATCCTCTCGATTTCTTCCTTCTTGCTGTAGGCGAAGCTCTTCGGGTCGGCGTTGGCAGCTGCGATTATCTCCTCGGCCAAAGCCTGGGCGTAGGTGGTCTTGTTGCGGTAGCACTTTATGCTCGCACCGAGGGCGATGTTTTTCAAAGCGATGTCAAGCCTCCTGAGCGGGGAGACGTCAACGGCCATGTGGTAGCGGATTCCACCGAAGGCAATCGTCGTGGTGTCCTCCCTCGGGGCGGAGTTCTCTATGGCCCTTATGAGAACCTGAATCGGGTTCTGCTTGGTTCTCCTCTCGATGATCATGAAGGCCTCCTTAACTACCTCGTAAGCCTTCATCTTCTTGCTCATTATAGAGCGGTGTTCACGCCTCATGAAGTGACCGCCGGCCTTGTAGTGGCTGGCACCGCTCCTCATGACCTTGTTGATGAGCCTCTCGACGATGTGAACCTGGGCCTTGCCGAAGGCCTTCTTTGAGTGCCTTCCGTGGCTGTGGGGGAGGATTCTCGGCTCAAGGTTGATGTAGGGCCTCAGTGAGGGGTCGTTGACTGTAACGTCTTCAACGCTCCACCTGCCCATGACCTTGATTTCCTTTGGGATGAAAAAGCGCTCGCTGAGTGGCTTTGCCATGTCCTTCACCTCCTCGGCTTCTCCTTCCTTCCCTTGACGAGCTCCTTGAGGGAAACCCTGTTGACCTTGACGACCTTGTACCTGATTCCCGGGATGTCACCCATCGAACCGCCCTTGGGACCGCCGATTCCCTCGATGATGACCTCGTCGTGCTCGTCTATGTGGTTTATCGCTCCATCACCCGGGGTGAAGGCGGTGACTACCTTACCGTTCTTTATGAGCTGAACTCTAACTGCTTTACGCATCCCAGAGTTCGGCTGCTTTGCCTCAACAGCGATCTTCTCAAGGACTATTCCCCTGGCCTGCGGAGCACCTTCAAGCGGGTCGCTCTTCTCCTTGAGGCGAAGGACTCTCCTCTTGTAGCGGATGTCACTCCAGCGGAACTTCTTCCTCTTGAGCTTGAGCTTCCTTCCTGCGAATTCACCATACGGAGCCTTCTTTCCAGGCATGACAATCACCTCAGATTATGATCACATCATGAATGCCGTGGTGTCTCTCCATCAACTCTTTCACGAGGTTGATGTTCTGGCCGCCCCTTCCTATCGCGCGGGGCTTGTCGCGCGGACCTATGTCGAGGAGGGCGACCTTTTTTCCGTCCTTTTTCTCGGTGATGTGAACCTTTTTAACCTTAACCCCGAGGCTCTTATAAATGTTCCTCAGGAACTCCTCCGGGTTGTCCGAGTGCTCTATGAGTTCTATGTCCTTTCCGAGCATGTTCTGGACGCGCTTGACATTCGCGCCTTTCTTTCCGAGGGCGAGGCCCATCTCCCCCTTCTTGATGACGTAGATGAGCCTGTTCCTGTTGGTGTCTATGAGGCAGTCTAGCACTGTCGCTCCAGTCATGCTCTCGAAGAGGGCTATGTACTTTATCTGGTCGGTGTTGAGCTTGAGCGGCATCACTCCTTACCCCCGGCTAGGGCTAGGATTCTGCTCTCACCCGGATCGAGTATCGCGAGGGCTGAGACTGTGTGGGGCCTTCCAAGGAGGGTCCCGAGCTCGACGCTCGTTCCCTCGAACTCGTAAACCGGTATCCCGCTCAGCTTGGCGTAGTAGAGTATGTCCTCCTTGATGTCCGGCCTTGCGTTCTTGGCTATGATTATCATCTTGGCCCCGCCGATCTTGGCGTACTGGATGCTCTTCTTTGCACCCATAACGATCTTTCCGGTGTCCTGGGCTTTCCTCAGCTCGAATGCGAAGTCAACCATTCTCTACACCTCCCTACTCCCTTTTCGGTCTCAGGGGGAGACTCATTGCCAGTCTGACTATTCCCGTACCGACTGGCACGGGCTGGCCGATGAGCACGTTCTCAACGACACCGTTGAGCGGGTCAACCTCTCCCCTCTCGGCTGCCTCAAACAGATGCTGGGTGGTTATCTCGAAGGCGGCTCTAGCGAGGACGCTCGCCTTCTCCCCAACTATACCGTGCCTGCCTATCGGCAGTATAACCCCGTCAAGGGTCATCATGTCGGCGACGAGCATTATGTGCCTCACGTCAACCTCAAGACCCTGCTCGCGCATCGTGTTCACGATTTCCTCGATGATTGCATTCCTCGCCGCTTCAATTCCAAGCACTTCCGCTATTTCGTGGATGTTGTTCGTCCTCGTTCTGGTGGGGTCAACGCCAGGAACCTTGAGCACCTGCTTGAAGTTCGAGCCCTCGGTGTAGATGACGTACTCGTCGCCTTCCTTTCTTATGATGGTCTTTCCGACGCCAGAGAGACCCTTAAGGCGGTGCTTTTTAACCTTTTCGGCAAGCTTTCGGAGGTCTGAGAGCTTCGTTGCCTTTTTGGGCCTGACTATGAGCGTGTATCCCTCGACCTCGAATTCGGCGCTCTTGAAAGACCCTTCAAGCTTTCTCTTGACCTTCTCCATGTCGAGGCCGGCCTTCTCAAGCCTCTCCGGGTCAATCTCAACTATGAACTCGAAGTTGAGGATGTCTATGCTGGTCTCCCTAGCGAGGTTCTCAAGGCTCGTCCCCTCAATGCGTCTCGCAACTTCGAGGGCCTTCTCTCTATCGTACCTGTGCTTCTCGTCGAGGTAAACGGTCATGATTGGGGTTGATGGGTTCTTTCTGGCATCGACGATCTCGATGATTCTAGGCAGACCGAGGGTGACGTTTATCTCAGCGACACCGGCGTAGTGGAAGGTGTTAAGGGTCATCTGGGTTGAGGGCTCGCCGATTGACTGGGCAGCGACAGTTCCTATTGCCTCTCCCGGCTCCACAAGGGCCCTCTGATACTCCTTCACAGTTTCCTCGATTATGGCCTCCACCTCTGCCTTCTTCAGTTTGTACTTCTTGTTGTATTCCACGAGCTTGCTGTAGAGCTCGTCCTTGACGCTCTTTGGCAGGTCAGTCTTCTCGACGAGGCTCTTTATGGTCTTCTCGGCGACCATGGGCATCACCTCCCTCCCCTCGTCCTGAGGAGGGTCCTTATTATCACCCTGTCCACGTCAACCGTCTTTCCGCCCCAGCTCTTCATGGGGTCAACCCCGTCCTCTCCATACCTGAACTGCACGATGATTCCGGTCGGTTCCCTCACGGTTCCGTCGTAGTCAACCTTAAGATCTTGGAGGGCGTTGATGAGCCTTCTCTGCATGTAACCGCTCTGGGCCGTCCTGACCGCAGTGTCGACAAGACCTTCCCTTCCACCCATTGCGTGGAAGAAGTACTCCTGTGGCGTTAAACCGCTCTTGTAGGAGTTTATGACGAAACCCCTAGCTCTGGCTCCAAGGTCTCCGGGCTTGAAGTGGGTGAGAACCCTTCCGCGGTAGCCGCGGTAGAGGCGCTTTCCACGTATCGACTGCTGGCCGAGCATCGCCGCCATCTGGGTGATGTTGAGTATCTTACCCCTCGCCCCGGTCTTGGCCATTATGACCGCGTGGTTGTTCATACCGAGGTATCTCTCTGCGACCTTACCGGCGTTGTCACGGGCTTCAGCCAAAACCGCCATTATCTTGCTCTCAAGGGTCTCCTCAAGGCTCTTGCCCGGGAGAGGCTCAAGCTCACCGTTCCTGTAGGCCTCTATGAGCCTGTTAACTCTCTCCTCGGCCTCGCGGATTATCTCCTTTATCCTGTCGAGGGCCTCCTCCGGGAGGTCTTCGTCGTCTATGGCCGTTGTGAATCCCTTGTGAGTTATCACCCATATGGCCAGTTTGGTGACCTGGTCGAGGAACTGCCTGGCCCTCTCCGGGCCGTATTCCCTCACTATTATGTCGAGGAGCTTTCCGTCCTCTCTACCGTAGGCCTTTTTGTCTATGGCACCGCTGAGGAGCTTTCCGTTCTGGATGTAGACGAAGCCGTCGTAGGCTAACTTTCTGACCTCCTCCTCGCTGGGGATAAGCTTCTCCTCGATGAGCTTTTCAAGGGCCTCACATCTTTCGGGCTCGTCGCAGAGCTTGCTGCGGTACCAGATTGTCAGGTCGCTCGGAAGGAGAAGGGAGAATATCTTCTTCCCGCTCCAGAGCTGGACGCCGTTTTCCACTATATCGGGCTCTGGAAGCTCGTCCACCTCCACGCCCGCGAACATGAGCATCTGCTCGACCTCTGAGCGGGTGAAGTAGGCCCCCTCACGGGTGAGCAGGTAGCCACCCGAGATGTGGTCTTGGATTCCTGCGATGAGCGGGCCACCGTAGCGCGGGGATATGATGTGGTTCTGGACCTCCATGAGTATCTTTGCCTCTGCCTGCGCCTCCTCCGTCTGGGGCACGTGGAGGTTCATCTCGTCACCGTCGAAGTCAGCGTTGTAGGGTGGGCAGACTGCTAGGTTAAGGCGGAAGGTTCTGTAGGGCATAACGCGAACGCGGTGGGCCATTATGCTCATCCTGTGGAGCGAGGGCTGTCTGTTAAACAGGACTATGTCTCCATCCTCAAGGTGCCTCTCGACCGTCCAGCCTATGTCGAGCTTTTCGGCTATCATCTCAAGGTTGCTCTCCATAAGGCGTATCCTTCTTCCATCGGGATCTATAACGTAATTGGCTCCGGGATACCTCTCAGGCCCGTTGAGAACGCGTTGCTTGAGCTTTTCGTAGTTGAACTCGGTGACCTTCTCCGGGACGGTTAGCTCCATCGCAACCGCGAGTGGAACGCCGACCTCGTTGATGCTTATCATCGGGTCGGGACTTATGACCGTTCTCGCCGAGAAGTTGACGCGCTTACCGCTGAGGTTGCCCCTGAAGCGGCCCTCCTTGCCCTTAAGCCTCTGAGCAAGGGTCTTCAAGGGTCTTCCGCTCTTGTGCTTGGCCGGCGGGATGCCCGATGTCTCGTTGTTGATGTAGGTGGTGACGTGGTACTGCAGGAGGTCCCAGAGGTCTTCTATAATCAGCTGCGGCGCACCGGCCTCGATGTTGGACTTGAGCCTGTTGTTAATACGGATTATATCGACGAGCTTGTGGGTTAGGTCGTCCTCCGCTCTGATGCCACTCTCAAGGGTTATCGAGGGTCTCATGGTAACCGGCGGAACTGGGAGAACCGTGAGAACCATCCACTCAGGTCTGCTCTTTTCGGGGTGCAGTCCGAGTAGTGGCAGGTCTTTATCGGGTACCTTCTCAAGCCTCTCGCGAACCTCGCTCGGCATCATCCTGTGCCTGTACTCGTTGCCCTCCTCATCCTTCCTGAGCTCCCAGTATATCGTTGGCCTCTCGAACTTGAGCGGGAACTGTGGCGCTCCACAGTGCGGGCAGACCATCCTCTCCTTGGCTTTCTTGTGTATCTCCTTAATCAACTTGTCCTTGGCCTTCTTTCTGTCCCCTATTACTTCGAACTTCTTCATGTACTCCTCTATCTCTTCATCCGTCAGCTTTATCCTGCCACACTCACGGCAAGTACTCTCAAGGACGCGGTAGATGGTCTTGGCAAAGCCCACGTGGATGACCGGTTTGGCGAGCTCTACGTGGCCGAAGTGACCCGGGCACTCCCCGGCTCTGGCACCGCAGGTTTCACACCTGAGTCCGGGATCGATCACGCCGAGACGCTTGTCCATTAGCCCCCCTTCTATCGGATAACCGTCATCGTCGTAGGTGTCTGGAACTGTTATCTCGGCCGCGCTCATCTTTCTGATTTCTTGGGGTGAGAGGATTCCGAACTCAATACTCCCGATGACCTTTTTCATTGACTGCATGGCCATCACACCCTATCCTTCAATCTCAGGGCGGGTCTTATTACCATCGCCTTCAACTCGTCGAGGAGCAACTTAAACGCGTAGCTCATCTCAACCTTGCTTATTCTCTCCTCTTCACCGCATACCGGGCAGTAGACCTTTCCTCTGCGCTTGTCCTCCAAAGCTAAGTGCCCACAGTTCTCGCAGACCCACACTTCCGTCTTGTCGCTCTCCTCCAAGAGTCTCTCTATGAGCAGCATTGCCGCGCCGTGACCGACGAGCACGTCGCGCTCCATCTCACCAAAGCGGAGGCCACCTTCCCTTGCCCTTCCCTCTGTTGGCTGCTTGGTGAGAACCTGGACCGGACCCCTGCTTCTCGCGTGCATCTTGTCCGCGACCATGTGGTGCAAGCGCTGGTAGTAGATGACGCCTATGAATATGTCAGCCTCAAGCCTTCTTCCCGTTATGCCGTCGTACATAATCTCCCTGCCGCTGTGCTTGAAGCCGAGCTCCTCCAGCTCCTTCCTGAGCTTCTCCTCCGGCTCACCGATGAAGGCAGTTCCATCAACGCGCCTGCCCTTGAGAGAGGCGACCTTTCCGCCGATGGCCTCTATGAGCTGTCCGACGGTCATACGGCTCGGGATACCGTGCGGGTTGACTATCAAATCGGGAACGATACCGCTCTCGGTCCAGGGCATGTCCTCCTGCGGGACTATGAGGCCTATAACACCCTTCTGACCGTGCCTGCTCGCGAACTTGTCGCCCAGTTCAGGAATGCGGAGGTCCCTAACGGTTACCTTGACCAGCTTCGTTCCGTCGCCGGTCTCGGTGACTATAACTTTGTCAACGACACCCTTCTCGCTCGGCCTGACGGTCACGCTGGTCTCGCGCCTTCCCTGAAGGGCAACTCCTCCGAGACTGCTCTGCTCCTCAAGGAACCTCGGTGGAGATGTTCTTCCGACGAGGACGTCCTTTCCTTCGACCTTTGATTCGGGGAATATCAGGCCGTCCTGGTCAAGGTGGCGGTAGTATTTCTCCCCGAGGTAGCCCTGAATCGTTGGATCGGGAACCTCGAAGTTGTCCTTCTGGCCACCGAGGTAGCGCTTCTCCTCGGCCTCGTAGGTTCTGAAGAAGGTTGACCTCGCGAGACCGCGCTCGATTGATGCCTTGTTGATTATAACGGCATCCTCCATGTTGTAGCCGTGGTAGCTGAGAACGGCAACGATGAAGTTCTGACCGGCGGGCCTGTCCTCAAAGCCAACCGCCTTCATTATCCTTGAGTTGACGAGGGGAACCTGCGGGTAGTGCATGAGGTGGCCTCTCGTGTCAACCCTTATCCTGAAGTTGGCCCAGCCGAGACCTAGGCTCTGCTTTGCCATACCTGCACCGTATGTGTTACGCGGTGCAGCGTTGTGCTCTGGATAGGGGACGAGGGAAGCGGGAATACCGAGTATGGCAGCGGGCATCAGCTCCAGGTGGGTGTGCTCCTCTGTGACCTCCCACGGCCACGTTGCCACGTAGGCGTTCTCCTCCTCCTCCGCATCGAGGTACTCTATGACGCCCATCCTGATGAGGTCGCTCCAGGTGAGGGTTCCGTTCTTTATGCCCTCTATGTGCTCCCTCGTGAGTCTTGGCAAGCCGTTCTCAACTATGATGAGGGGCCTCCTGACCCTACCATCGTCGCTGTTGACGTATATCTCCCTGACTTCCTCCTCGCTATAGAGGGCCACGTTGATGACGTCGCTGATTTTGCCTTTCCTCCTGTCGATTCTGATCCTCCTGACGAGGGCCTCTCCATCCTCGATGGTTCCTATGAGGACCCCGTTGAGGTAAACCCTGTAAAGGCCCGGGGCAGGCCTTCTCTCCTCGATCGGAACGACGCCGAGGCGCGAGAGGTAGTTCCTGACCTCCTCCTCGGGAATGCCCGTGGTTATCTGGGACATCAAAGCAAGGTTCTTAACGAGACCACAGTTCGGGCCTTCTGGCGTTTCAGTCGGACAGATTCTGCCCCAGTGGGTTCCGTGAAGGTCTCTCGCCTCGAAGTGGGGCTGGTCCCTGCTGAGCGGTGAAGTAACGCGCCTGAGGTGGGAGAGCGTTGAGATGTAGTTCGTCCTATCCAAAAGCTGGCTTACACCTGTTCTTCCGCCCGGCCACGCACCGGTAGCGAGTGCATGCTCTATCCTCTCGCTCAGGACGTCCGGCCTTATGGAGTTCCTAACAAAGCGCTGTATGTTCTCGAAGGTGTAGCGCTCGCCCTTCCTCTGGTAGGTCTTGGTCATCTGGTACTGCATGTCTTTGACGAGCTGGCCGAAGGCAACGCGGAAGAGGTCTTTGAGGAGGTCTCCTGCCAGCTTGAGCCTCTTGTTGGCGTAGTGGTCCTTGTCGTCCTCACCGCGAAGACCGAGCGAAAGCTCCAGAACCTTGAGGGCCATCATACCAAGGTAGTAGGCCTTGGCCTTTCTATCCTTTTCCTCAACACCCATGTGGGGCAGGAGGTTGTTGTCTATTATGTTGTTGGCTCTCCTGAGTCTGTACTCCTTGGGCTGGCCCGGAAGGGAGAGCCTTCCAATGAGGTCGAGCGCCTCCTCCTGGGTTCTTATGTCGCTGGCATCTTCGAGGTTGTCAAAGAGCACCTGCTGTATCCTCGGGTCGTGGCTTACCGCCTCAACTATCTCTTTATCGCTGAGAAGGCCGAGGGCGCGCATTACGTAGACGAATTTAACTGGCTTGGGGACGTTGGGGATGGAAACGTAGAGTATCCCGTCCTTCTTCCTCTCGACGGTTATCAGGGCGCGGTAGCCGTGCCTGTATGAGAAGACCTTGGCAACTATCTTGTTCTGCCTCTCGTCCTTTTCAACGAGGGTCTTATTGGGGGCGAGGTCTTCGATAGAAACTATAACCCTCTCGGAGCCGTTTATTATGAAGTATCCTCCAGGGTCTCTCGGGTCTTCACCAAGTTTTATGAGTTCTTCATCGCTCAGGCCGTAGAGCCTGCAGGCCTTTGATTTCAGCATTATCGGGAGCTCACCAATGCGAACTTCAACGCTTTCCTGCTCGATTCCGTTGACGATGGGTATCATCTCAAGGTAGAGCGGGGCCGAGTATGTCAGGTTCCTTATGCGGGCATCCATTGGATAGAGGGGCCTTCTCTGGCCCTGTGCCTCCTGAAACTCGGGCTCTCCAATCCTTATCCTCCCGAACTTGACCTTGAAGTTGGGTATGTCAGGGACTACTTCCCCGAACTCGTTGATGACCTCCTGGAGTCCGTGGTCTATGAAGGCGTTGTAAGAGTCAAGGTGCTGTCTCACAAGGCCCTTTTCCTTCCAGTAGGATTCCATAACAAGCCAGAGCTCATCAGGGGTTAAGAGGGGCTCGGAAACGGTCGGTCCTCTCGCCATAAGCATCACCTCAGAATCAGTCCTCCACCACGAGGCGGTAATAGTAGTAGTATCCCGCCGTCGGGCTCTTCCGCTTTATCTCAATAACATCCCCGGGCTTCGCGCCGAGCGCCACAACAGCCGGGTCAGAAGCCTTTATCTGGGGGAGCTGGGAGATTTTTATGCGGTATCTCCTGAGAAGCTCCTCCTTCTCCTCCTCGCTGAGCACCCTATGTTCGGGAACTAACTCATGGGTGAATATGTCAAACTCCTTTTTCGTGGCCACCGAGAACTGCCCCCTTAACATTTTTATAGAACGATTTCACTACACCCACCTGCGGGTTCTCATATATAAGCTTTTCGAGTAGTATCTCCTTTGAGAGGGTTTATATCGGTTGCGTAAACTTTAAGAACCGTTTTTCAGCCCGTTTCGGTTCGTTGATGTATTTTTATGTTCACTGAGAAAAGATGAGGAGAAATCACTCAATAGCCGCCAAAAGCTTCTCAAGGAACATCTTCTCTGGATAGGCACCCTCGAACTGAACCTTGTCTTCGCCATCGACCTGGATGACTATCTTCGGAACGGCCATGACGCTGTACTGGTCGGCCCACTCTGGGTACTCGATTGCCTCAACCATATCCCCGAGAATCTTGCCCTTTCCGGCAAGGGTGTTCTCGATGGCGAACTTGTGGGCCATTCTCACTGCCAGCGGGCAGTAGGGGCAGGTTGGAGTAACGAAGACAAGTATTCTAACGTCCCTGTCAATTTCGCGAAGGGCCTCCTTGCTGTCGGGCATCAGGTCGGTGGTGCCGTTGCTGACGTCGACTATATCCTCAAGAAAGGCACCGAACTCGTGTCCCGCCGGAAGACCGAAGTAACGGACGCCCATATCCTTTCCGTCCTGGGTTATGGTAGTGGCCGGAGCACGGTCAATCCTGTATTTTTCTGCTATCTCCTTACCCTCTTCGCTGTCGAAGTCGACAACCTCGTAGGTAAGCTTGTCGGTAAGCTCGCTCAGCTCCTGAACGAGCTGCTTGAGCTGGTCGCAGTACTGGCAGTGCTCCCTGCCCGTGAAGACAATGAGCTTGACCGGACTGGTCATTTTCGAGAAGAACTCCTCCCTAATTACCTTCTTGTCGGCATCGCTTATCAGTCCCATCACCAATCACCTCATAAGGTTTATAACCATCAGAGCGCACTCCTTCTGGGTTTAAATACCCAGGTTTGCAACTTAAGGTTGAATGTCCACTATATAAGCTTTGCGTTACAGGTTTGGGTGGTGTTGGGCATGGGTGAACCGGACATATTTTATATCCTCGGGAACAGGGTGAGGAGGGACTTACTGAGTCACCTCACCTGCACCGAGTGCTACTTCAGCTTTCTGAGTAGCAAGGTGAGCGTTTCTTCCACGGCCGTTGCAAAGCACCTTAAAATAATGGAGCGCGAGGGCATTCTGAGGTCATATGAGAGAGAGGGCCCCTTTATAGGGCCCGCGAGAAAATACTACGACATAGCCATCTCAAAGACCTACCTCGTCACACTCACACCGAACATATTCTGGTACAAATCCCTCGACCTCTCCCCGAAACAGGTTGAGGAGGGCCCGCTCCCCGGTCTTATCGAGGACTTCCTTGAGCTCTCGGACGAGCTGAAGGCCCTTCTTGAGAGAATGGCCGAGGTAGAATCCACCAGAGACTCCCTGATGGCGAAGATCAAGGAGAAGTACCTCAAGGAAGTTGGTGACATGACCGAGCTGGCGATACTCCACTATCTCCTCCTCAACGGCTCGGCGACGGTTGACGAGCTCTCCGACAGGCTGAACATCAAGGAGCGGGAGGTTCTTCTGAAGGCCCGCGAACTGGACAGGTTCGTACCGTTAAGGATAAAAGACGACAAGATTGAAATCGACAGGGAAAGGTTAAAACAAAGGATTGGCGGTGAAACCGATGCCGGAGAAGATTAGGGTCGTTGTAAACGAAGACCGCTGTTATCTCTGCGGTGGCTGTGCCGGAGTCTGCCCGACGCTCGCTATAGAGGTGCACTCGACCGGCTGGGAGTTTCTGCAGGACAAGTGCATAAGCTGTAGGATATGCATAAACGCCTGCCCCGTTGGAGCGCTGAGTGCTGAGCCCCTGGAGGTGAGCGAATGAGCTGGAAATACGATGTTGTCGTCGTCGGTTCTGGAATTGCTGGTCCGATAATAGCGAGAAACGTTGCCAAAGCCGGTTTTTCAGTCCTTCTCATAGACAAGAAGTGGGCGATAGGAACGCCTAAGCAGTGCGCCGAGGGGATAAGCGTAAAGGTCTTCGACAAGTACGACATTCCCTACGATAAGCGCTTCATCAACCGCGAAATCTACGGTGCAAAGCTCTACTCCCCTAGCGGCTACGAGCTTGAGCTCCGCTATAAGGAGGTCAGCGGTGTAATCCTTGAGAGAAAGGTCTTCGACAAGATGCTCGCTTACTACGCAGCTAAAGCTGGTGCCGACGTTCTGGCCAGAACCGAGGCCCTCGACGTCATAAAAAAGGACGGCAAGATTGTTGGAATAAAGGCCAAGCACGAGGACGAGCCAGTCGAGGTTTACGCTGACATAATCGTTGCCGCCGACGGTGTCGAGAGCACGATAGCTAGAAAAGCGGGCATAAACACCTACGCTCCGCCACACGAGTTCGATTCAAGCTACGAGTACGAGATGCTCATAGAGGGCTTTGATCCGGACCTAATCCACCTCTGGTTCGGCAACGAGGTAGCGCCAAGGGGCTACGTCTGGGTCTTCCCGAAGGACGAGGACAGGGCCAATGTGGGAATAGGTATCGCCTCAGACCATCCGGAGACCGCTAAGTACTACCTCGACAAGTGGCTGAAGGAGAACAAGATTCCAATGAGGAAAATCCTTGAGGTCAACGTTGGAGTGGTTCCCGTTGGTGGCTTTGTGAAGGAGCTGGCAAAGGACAACGTTGTTGTCGTTGGCGATGCGGCCAGACAGGTCAACCCGATGCACGGCGGTGGAATGGCGGAAGCTATGGAGGCTGGAACCATAGCGAGCAAGTGGATTGTGAAGGCACTGGAAGAGGAGAACATCTCGCTCCTCCAGAACTACACGAAGGAGTGGTGGGAGACCGACGGGAAGAGGCTTGAAAGAGTCCTTAAGGTCAGGCGCGTTACGGAAAAGCTAACGGATGAAGACCTCGACCTGTTCATCCAGATCCTCAGCGGTGCCGATGCGGAGAAGATAGCCAGCGGAGACTACGTCGAGGTGATAAAGACCCTCCTGAAGAACCCGAAGGTTCTCATGAGCAGGAGGAGGCTGAGCCTTCTCAGACAGCTCCTCTGAGGTTTATTATATCCCCCTCTTTTCTTCTGGTTCCCTAGAAAGTTTAATTAAGTATTGGAGCAGAGAAGTATTATCTAACTTTGGGGGTGTGGGAATGCCCGCTGGGATGGGATTGGGGATCTTAGGTGTAGGTGCCATAGGAGCCCTCGGGGTACTCGTGTTCCTGATAGCATTGTTTATCGCAGGGCTCTTTCTGTACTTCGGGGCCAAGCTGGTGGGCATTGAAAACGCAACCATCGGCAAGTCCATGATAGCAGTCCTTGGAGGCGGAATACTGGGGGCCATACTATCAGTTGTACCTGTTATAGGGTGGCTCCTTGGGATAATAGGCTTCATCTGGGTCATAAAGGCAGTTTTCAACACGAGTTGGCTAAGGGCTTTCCTGGCGTGGATAATGACCATCGTTGTGGTGGTTATCACAGCACTTATTTTGGGTGCGATTTTTGGCCTCTCCCTTCTGGCGGTTCATTGATTTCATGTTTTCCACTCCTTGCACTTCATATCCAGGCATATCTCGTACTCCCTGCCCTTCTCGCGGATTTTTACCACCGGTGCACCGTTACAGCAGGTCTTTCCGGTTGGGATGACCTCACCGCGCTGGAGAATCGGATATGTTACATCGCACTTCGGCCAGTTGGAGCAACCGACGAACCTCTTTCCTGTTTTTCTGTTGTATTTGAGCACTAAATCGCCACCGCACTTCGGGCACTTCCCGAGGACGAGCCTTTCCTTCGCCGTGGCCTTTTTGCTTTCGGTGGCTTTTGAAGAACCCCCGGACTTTTCAACCTTCACGGACTCCTTTGAGGTTGTGACCCCAGTTCCCGTCGTTTCGAGGAGCATCCTGCCAATGTCAAGTTCTTTCTCCTTGAAGACCTTGAGGATTTTTACCAGCTGTTCCCTGCTCTCCTCGATGACGTCTTCCTTTCTCGCTTTCCCGGCCATTATCTCTTCCATCTTCTCCTCGAAGGCCCTCGTCAGTTCGACGCTCACTATGTCGGGCACGTTTTTTTCGAGGGCCTCCACAACGCGCATTCCCAGTGGGGTGACCTTTATCTTCTTCTTGCCCTCGATGTAGCCCCTCTGGTAGAGCGTCTCAAGGATTTGAGCGCGCGTTGCTTTCGTTCCTATCCCCAAATCCTCCATCTTCTTGATGACGGAAGCCGGTGAGTAGCGTGCTGGCGGCTTCGTCTTCTTCTTCTCGCGCTTTATCTGGATGACCTTCACCGGCTCGCCCTCCCTGAAGGGCGGAAGGATTACCTCGTCGAACTTGACGTACTTGCCGTAAACTTTAAGCCAGCCCTCCTTTAGGGTTCTGGCTCCGCTGAGGATGAAGCGGTGGTTGTTGGAGTTTATCACGACCTTCACCGTCTCCCTCACCGCGGGCTCCATGAACAAGGCGAGGAAGCGCCTGACTATCAAATCGTAGAGGTTTTGCTCGTCCTTCGTCAGCTCCCCGGGCTTAGGCAACTCTCCCGTTGGGTAGATTGCCGGATGTGCAGGGTCTTCCTTTTTTCCCTCAACGGGCCTGAGCTTTTCTTTGCCCAAAAGCTCATGGGCGAAGGGCTTGTACTGGGGGAGTTTCGCGAGGTTCTGGATTATCGAGCGGAAGTTGAGGTTCTTTGGGAGCTTCTGGGATGAGGTGCGGGGGTAGGAGCAGTTGTGGACAACGACACCGTTTGCTATGAAGTTATGGTACTCATCAACGACCAAGTCGTAAACTTTACCGTGGTAGTGGAACTTTTTGATTTCTTTTATCGGGAGAACGTAGACGTCTCCAGTGGCAATCCTGAGGAGGTCCTCGTCGATTAGGTAGTCCTTAATTCTCTCTAACTTGTCGAGGCTTATTCCCCTCCTATGGGCCGTTTGGTTAGACATGTCAAACTCCTTCCAAAGCACGTTGCTGGTCCTTAATTTCCCCTTCCAGTTCTGGACTCTGAGAACACTGTAGTGATGGGAATACGATTTTTTCTTCCGGATGGCGACCTTTCTAACCCTTTCGAGGTCTTGTCTCTTTACCATGATGTAGTCCCGCATGACGTTGTAGAACCGAAGGGCATCGCGGGAGTAGACCTTGAGCTCGTAGGCAATGAAATTGCCCTGCCTGTCCTTCTTTTCCCAGAGGTAAGTACCAACGCCGAGCAGTTGCCACATGAGTTTGACGGTGTATATAGCCTGCCTGTTCTTTGACGTCAGCACAATCTGGGGGGAGAGGGATCTTTTGCTTCCCGTTGGTTTCATACCGATGTGAGCATCGGCGTCGTAGTAACCGGCGAGGAAAGAAGCCATCCACTCAGGCTTTGACAGCACTATGCCGTGAATTCTGAAGACCTCGGTTTTGTTACCATAAGGACATCCGAGGAGCTCAAAGAGCCTCGTTAATGACTTACTGCGAAGGATTATCATCCCGTACTTCTCGTCGTATGAGAAAGGAATACCGAGTGCGTCGGCGACCCCTTTGATTGCCTTAATGGTTTCTTCATTCCTTTCCTTCGCGGAAATCGTTATGGTGCCCTTCCGTTCCAAGTGGCCATCCCCAAGGACGAACCCGTAGAGGTACCAGAACTCCTCACCGAACTCGAATCCCACCGGGGAGAGAGAGGTACTGTATGAGAATCCCCTGAAAACTTCCTTTACCTCTTCTTTGGAGATTACTCCCCTCTCAATGAGGAACCTGAAAATCGGAACCGGCATCTTGCCCCGGAGGTATTTGTAGTAGGTTGGTTCTTTGATTCCGAACCTCCGCAGGATTTCTACCTTCAGCCCGGCCCTCTTGATTCTTTCCCTCAAGATACTGCCAAAGGAGGGCTCGTAGAGAATGTAGTCCTTCATTGACGTGGCGTTTCCGAGAATGAACTCGAACAGTCGGGGAGTTTCATCAGAACCCTGGAACTCACGGCGATTCAGGAAGAGCACCACCTGGTCGTCGTCCCTTAACTCCTCCGCGGGTACGAATATCAGCCTGTCTTCCCTGTAGACCAGAACCGGGTGGTCACCGGTGAGGTAGAGCTCCGTCCTATCGCCTAGGACAACCCTGTACATTGGCTCGTCCGCATCCCTCTCAAGGAGCCTGTATCGGGCCCTCGACAGTTTAAGGTCAAAGTCAAGGGCAAAAACCTCACCCTCCTTAGGCAACTCCCCGATTTTTCTAACTCCCTCGGGAGTTGGTATAAGTGAATCCGGATGGAGACAGTATCCCTTCTCGTACAACTTCTGTGCAATCTCTAAAGTCTTCTTCGGGCTGTATCCGAAGGCAGAATAAGCCTCCCTCTGCAGGGTTCCGAGGTCGAAGGGGACTGGGGGGTTCCTCTTCTGCTGTTTGACATCAACTCTCTCGACGAACGCCGGCCCCTTCTTAGCTTCCTCGACTATTCTCTTGGCCTCGTTTTCGTCAAAGATTCTTTCCTTCTCGTAGGTTGCCGTGTAGGTTTCCCCGTTCTTCTCAAGGAGCATCCTGATGACCCAGTACGGGGTCGGCTTGAAGTTCTGAATTTCCCTTTCCCTGTCGACTAGGAACTTCAAAGTCGGCCCCTGAACCCTTCCCGTCGAGAGAACCATCCATTTTCCGCTCGCGCGCTTTATCGCAGAGGTGAGAGCACGAGAAAGGTTTACACCCCAGTACCAGTCCAAAACGTGGCGCGCTATTCCAGCATCGGCCATGCCAAAGTTTATCGTCGGTTCCATGTTGTACCATGCCTTCAGGAGGTCTTTCTTCGTTAAAGCCGAGAACTTCATGCGCTTCGCCTTTGAGGGGTCAACGCCGCAGGCGTATTTGAGGGCGGTGTAGCCTATTACCTCTCCCTCGGTGTCGTAGTCACAGGCAACGACGAATTCATCAGCCCGCTTTGCGAGCGTTGCCAGCGCCTTGATGTAGTCCTTCGCGTAGCCCTTGCCCTTTTCGGCAACGTAAACGGGTACCCATTCGATGTCGAAGACGGGATAGCCATAGGTTTTAGTTTTTGGTGCCAGAGAGAAGAGATGGCCAACTGCAGGGGCAGCGATGACCTTCTTTCCATCGCGCGTGAACTCGTAATAGGAAACCTTTCCTATCGTCTTCCTCACGGGTTTGCCTTCAGCTAAGGCGTAGGCTATCTTTCTGGCTACGTTGGGCTTCTCGGCGATGATGAGCGTTACCATGACGACACCTTGGTTGATTTTGCCAGGGGTTATAAAAATCCTGCGAAGGATTTATAACGTCACCGGAGAAGGGCCTCCGATGGCCATGCTCAGCGTGGGCGGTGTCCTCGTCCGGTTCGAGGGTGAGCTCGACGACGGCTTTGTGGATGGCTTTAGAGGGCTCTTCGCGAGGCGCTACCTTCCCGACGTCCGGCCCGCCGAGGGAAAGCCGGACCTCATCGTGGAGCGCTTTAAGGGGGCTCCCTTCAGGGTCTTTGGGTCAATATACGATGTCGGGGGCATTGACAGGCACAAGCTCGAATCAGACGTTCCCTCAGCTTACACCAACGAGGCACCGGTCTTCTTCCTTCTTCAGGCGGTGGCTAGGGCCGGGGCGAGAAAGGGGAGGGTTTTCGTCACCGACTCGGTGAGCGTGCTGAACCCCGAGGGAAGGGCGGTTCTCTTCGTCGGCTATCCCCACACGGGAAAGAGCACGGTCTCTGCCATAGCCCACTCGGAGGGCCTTACGGTCCTCAGCACGGAGAACACCGTTGTCGAGGTCAGGGATGGAAAGCTCTACGTGGTTGGTGGAACTGAGGTTCTCGTCTATGACCCGAGGATAGAGGACATCTACGGTGTCAGCATAGAGTATGACGAGACGACGAGGAGCGGTTACAGGATAGTTGATTTGGCCGACGGGAGGAGGGAGAGGCTCCTGAGGAGAGGCGTTGAGGTCGAGAAGATAGTGGCCCTCCACGCGGCCTTCGGTGCCGGGCCTGCCAGTTTTTCCCCGCTCAGGGGCAGGAAGATAAAGAAGACCCTCTGGTACTTCGCGACGTCCCTCCTCAAGGGAATGGACTACTATGAACCGGCTCCCCTATACATGCCCATGAGCGACCCAATAAACGAGAACCTTAACGCCCTCCTCGACGTCGCGGAGAGAGACTACGCCGGAAAAATGCTCGAAGCCTTCGGGAACCACCGGGACGTCTTCGTGAGGACGGTGCTCTTCGTCTAAAAGGGATAAAATCAACCGAAAATCAGCTCCCTCAGCTTTTGGGGAAGTTCCTCTATTTTAACCCTCACCTGTTCCCTCGTATCGCGGTCGCGGATTGTGACGGTATTATCTTCTGGCGTCTGGTTGTCGATTGTGACACAGTACGGCGTTCCAATCTCGTCGTATCTCAGGTAACGCCTCCCTATCGTGTCCTTCTCGTCGTAAACCACTATGAAGCCAGCTTTCTGAAGGGTTCTGAAGACGTCATAGGCTATGCTCTTGAGCGGTTCCTTGGCGACGAGCGGTAAGACCGCAACTTCAATCGGCGCCATGTCCTTCTTGAGCCTGAGGTAAGTCCTGTCCTCCTCGATAACCAGAGAGTTTTCAAGGAGCAGGTAGAAGGGCCTGTCTATACCGAAACTCGGCTCTAAAACATGGGGCACTATCTTCTCTCCCGTTACCTTCTCCTCAACCTCCCTGATTACGAAGTCGTCCCTCTCAAGCTCGTAGCCCTCGATGGTGACTTTTCCTTCCTTCTCAAGGAGCTCCGCTAACTCGCGCTTCTTCTCCTCGTTCCAGCCCTTTATCATTTCGTTTATTCTCTTTGCGTCTTTCCTGAGCTTCGGACCGACGCGCTTCATGTTGAGGGAAACTTCCAGTCTTTTCACGATTTTTGGCTCGTCGTAGTGGATGAGGACTGTTAAGTCAGCCCCGCTCTCGCGCATATGCCTGCTCAGGTCATAGTCACCCCTGTTGGCTATTCCAACGCACTCAACCCAGCCGAAGCGCTCGCTGTGAATTTCGGCATCCCAGGTGTCGCGCGAGTAGTGGGCCCTCTCCTCCGGCAGCTGTTGCCTGAAGCGTATCTTGTCCTCTGGAATGCCTATGTCGAGGAGGGTTCTCTTGACCATGACGAGATAGTAGGCGAAGAGCTCGTTCATCAGGTAGCCCTTCTCTACGGCTTCTCCAGCAGTTAGCTCTATCTCTCCGAGGTTCTTGAGCTGGTTCTCTATCGGGTAGAGCCTAAGCTTTTCGTCTTTAACCTCCTTGAAGTGCGGATGACCTGTTTCTTTCGGATTGAAGAATATCTCCGCCTCCGCCTGCGTGAACTCCCTCAAGCGGAGCATCCCCTGCCTCGGAGAAATCTCGTTGCGGTAGGCCTTTCCAATCTGGAAGACGCCGAAAGGCAGTTTGTTCCTCGCGAAGTGAGCTAATCTTTTGAAGTTGACGAACATGCCCTGGGCAGTTTCTGGCCTTAAATAACCCTTCTGGTCGCCGTAGGGGCCGATTCTCGTCTCGAACATGAGGTTGAAGTACCAGACGCCCGAAAGCTCCCCACCGCACTCGGGACACTTTATGCCGTTCTCCCTTATGAGCCTCGTGAGCTCTTCAGCGGAGAGCCCCTCGGCGTCTATTCCTAAGGCCTCTTCAACGAGGTGATCTGCCCTAAACCTCGCACCGCACTTCTTACACTCGACCAAAGGATCAACGAACTTCTCAACGTGACCGCTCGCTATAAACACCTTCTCCGGCGTTATGTCGGGCGTTTCAACCTCGAAGAAGCCCTCCCTCTGGAAGGCCTCCCTTATTTTCTGCTCGATTTTCCTCTTTATCGTCGCCCCGAGTGGACCGTAGTCATAGAATCCGCGTGAGCCACCGTAGATTTCAAAGCTCCCCCAGGCAAAGCCCCTCCTCCTCATCAAATCCTGTAAAATCTCGTACTTATCTGGTTCTCCCATCGCTCACCACCTGAAACTGGAGAGAGGGACTTCATAAAAATGTTTTGGAGAACATGGAGGCAAAAATTGAAGGAGCTTCAGCCCCTCTCAAGGACGAGGACGCTTATCGGGGGCACTTCGATTTTCCCTGAAACGGGGGATTGCTTGTACTCCGCGGGCCAGATGACTCTCCACTCTCCGGGCGGGAGTTCTATCCCAGCTGGTTTTCTCCAGGCGTTCGCTACAACGAGAACCTCGTCGTCGTGCCCCCTGAAGAAGGCTAAAGCCCCGTCCTTCGCGGTGTAGAAGCGTATCGCACTGCTCCTTAAGGCAGGAACATCCTTCCTGAGCTTCGCAAGGGCCCGGTAGTGGTTCAGCACGTCTTCGTTCACCTCGTCCCACTGTATCGGGTAGCGCTGCTCGTCGTAGTGGTTTTTATCCCCAAGCAGACCCCTCTCGTCGCCCTGGAAGGTCACGGGCGTCCCCGGAAGGGTGTAGAGGAGGGTTGAGAGGAGTTTGAGCCTCTTTATGGACTCGTTGCTTGGTGTGTCCCCAAGGGAACCGCCCCCGAGGTCGGTGAGAACCCTCGATGTATCGTGGGAGTCAACGAGGTTGAAGCCCATCGCAACGACGTTCTCCCCGTAGCTCGCGTAATATCTCCCTAGCATCTTAAGCGTCGCCCTCCCGCTCAGGTAGCCCCTCGCGTAGTTCAGGAGAATATCCCTGCCAAGGGCGTAGTTCATGAGCGAGTCGAAGCGGTCTCCCTTAACCCACTCAGCCGAGAGCGTCCATATTTCCCCGATAAGGTATGCATCCGGCTTCTCGGCCTTGACCCGCTCCCTCAGCTCGGAGAAGAAGGTTTCCGGATCCAGAACCTCGTTGGGAACGTCAACCCTTATTCCGTCGAAGCCGACCTCAATCCAGTGCAGGGCAGCGCCAATCAGGTACTCCCTAACCTCCGGGTTGGCCGTGTTGAGCTTGGGCAAACTCCCAATCCCCCACCAGCCGATGTAAGCTTTTCCGTCGCCCAGCTTGAAGGGCCACTTTTTGATGAAGAACCAGTCCCAGTAGGGGCTCTGGTTGCCTTTCTCCCAGACGTCGAGGAAGAAGGGGTTTCCTATTCCGCAGTGGTTGGGCACGAAGTCGAAGATTACCCGTATTCCCCTCTTGTGAGCCTCATCGAGGAACTCCCTGAGCTCTTTTTCGGTTCCGAACTTTGGGTCGAGTTTGTAGTAGTCGTAGGTGTCGTAGCCGTGTGCACTTCCGGAGAGTGTAATCGGATTGAGGTAGATTATCGTGACGCCGAAGCTCTGAAGGTAGTCGAGCTTCCCGGTTATGCCCGCTATGTCGCCTCCAAAGTACTGGTGGCAGCAGTGGAGGGGCGTTATCGGGTCGCTCCAGTTGGAGAGTATCGGCTTCCCAGGATGAACCTGATTGAGGAGTAGCTCGTCGTGGTCTAGGGCGAGGAGGTCGTTGCTCCTGTTCCCGTTGTTGAACCTGTCCGGGAATATCTGGTATGCTATCCCGTTGCTCACCCACTCCAGCTGGGGGAAGCGGTCAACGCCGTCGAAGCTGAAGAAGGGATTTTCACTCGTGTTCAGGACGGCAAACCTCTCCCCATCGGTCGAGTTGAGAAGAATGTAATACCTGAGGGGCTCAAGGAGGGGAACCTCAGCGCGCCACATCTCTCCGGAGTCCCACCAGACTTGGAGCTCCATCGTGTAGTTTCCCCTGTCCGTCACGAGGAGAGCGGAGCTTACAGTTTTCCTCTTCGCCTTGAACCTTATCACCGTCCTGTTGTTGGCGACGCTCAGATATGCCGGGTCGTTCGGCTTGAAGTCCACGTAGAAGGTCGCACTGCCCTCAACGATACGCACCGCGTTCTTTCCGCCGTAGCCATCGTTGACGTAACCGTCCGCTTCCGGATCGTAGGGCCGTCTGGTGCCGTCGTCTGACATGTCCTTGACCCACTGGCCGTCGATGAAGTACTTGTACTGGTACTTTCCGGGAGCGAGGCAGACGGTCGTCTTCCAGACTCCCTTCTCCTCCTTCATCGGCCACTCGCCCCAGTTGTTGAAGCTCCCGCGCAGGCTGACTGAGATGACAGTCCTGTTCCCGGGGTCGTATGTGAACGTAACCGGAACCCTCCCTGAGGGACAGCCCTTTCCCGAGGAGTAGAGGGGCGTGTAGCCGGAGGGTGGGGCAGAGCTGAGGTTTTCAGACCTGGAAGTCTGGGTGGAGCTTTGGGAGACGGAAGAGAAGGTGCTCTGCGTTGACGTTTGCGAGAAGCTGGTGGTGTGAGTGAGCGTCCCCTGGGAGGAGAGGCAACCCGAGGCAACTACGGCGAGCAGGAGGAGAAGAATGATTGCGGTTCCCTTTCCCTTCATTCGACCACCTTAGTCACTGATGGTGATACAGTGTTATATGGTTTTCCCCGGATTGCAGTGTAGGGGTGGGCACTTTGAAGGCCCTTTCCGTGAGTGGAGGAGCGGGGGAAAGAGTTATAAACCGTTCCCCTCGTTAAGGCTATGAGCTTTGATTGTTTGGAGGTGCGTGAAAATGGCGGAAAGACCACTCGACGTTATTCACAGGTCCCTTGACAAGGACGTCCTCGTGCTCCTCAAGAGGGGTGGCGAGTTCAGGGGTAAGCTCATCGGTTATGACATCCACCTGAACGTTGTCCTCGCCGATGCGTCGCTCATGCAGGACGGCGAGGAGGTTAAGAAGTACGGTAAAATCGTCATAAGGGGAGACAACGTCCTCGCTATTTCCCCCGTTGAGATCGAGTGAAGGAGGTCTGAGCTATGGGCTCTGGAACGGCACCGAAGGGCAGGAGGAACCACACTCCGACCCACATCAGGTGCAGGCGCTGCGGTAGAAGGGCTTTCAACGTCAAGAAGGGCTACTGCGCAGCCTGTGGCTTCGGCAGGAGCAGGAGAATGAGGAAGTACAGCTGGAGCCACAAGTGGAAGAAGAAGAGGAACCTCAAGTACTGACCTTTTTTCTCTTCATCATTTCTAGCGTTTCTAGCTCCCCGGAGCCGCAACCCTTATTAACTAAAATGTCCTTCTCCCCGTTTAGAGGGACGTCTTAATGATGCTCACCGAGACCCAGCGCAGGATATGGTCTCTGGCCTGGCCGGCGATAGTTGCCAACATCTCCCAGACGCTTCTCAACCTAGTGGACACCCTGATGGTCGGCCACGTTAGTGCTCTGGCTATAGCCTCCGTCGGGCTGGGGGGACAGGTAAGCTGGTTCATGTTCCCGATAATGATGACGGTCTCGGTTGGAACGCTTGCCCTCGTTGCCCGGTTCGTGGGCGCGAAGGACTTCCCGGGGGCCGAACTCGTTCTTGAGCAGAGCCTTTATTTGGCGTTTCTCCTCGGAATCCCGGTCATGCTCTTCGGCTGGTTCTTCGGTGATGATGTTCTCCGGATAATGGGGGCAAGGGGAGAGCTTTTGAAGCTGGCCTACGCCTACTTGAAGGTCGTCTTCCTCTTCTACCCGATACGCTTCATCCTCTTCACCGCCAACTCAGCACTGAGGGGGGCAGGCGACACGAAGACGCCGATGAAGGTGGGCATCCTTATGAACGTCCTCAACGCGACCTTTGACTACCTCTTAATCTACGGTGAGCTGGGCTTTCCGAGGCTCGGGGCGGTTGGCGCGGCTTGGGCTTCGGGAATCGGAATAACCGTTGCCACGGCAGTGGTTATGATGTTGCTCTTCTCGGGAAGGCTCATCATCCGCTTCAGACCCGCGTGGCGCTTTGAATGGACTATGGTTAAGAGGATAGTGAGGATTGGAATCCCAACGCTTGTAGAGCGCGGTCTCTTCAGCTTCTACAACTTCCTCTACATGAGCATCGTTACCCGCTTCGGTGACGTTGCTCTGGCGGCCCATCAGATCGGACTGAGAATAGAGAGCATAGCCTACATGCCGGCCTTTGGGTTCAACGTTGCTTCATCCGCGCTGGTCGGCCAGAACCTGGGGGCCGGAAGGCCAGACGAGGCCGAGAGGACGGTTAAAGAGGCCCTGAAGATGGTGACGGTCTTCATGTCGGTTATGGCCTTCGTCCTCATCGCCTTTCCCCGCTACCTTGTGATGCCTTTCCTTACAAAAAGCGACCCCCATTACAACGAGGTTCTGAGTTTGGCTGTTATATACCTTCTGATAGTCGGGATAAGCGAGGTTCCCCTCGGATGGGTCTTCGTCCTCAGCGGTGCCCTCAGGGGGGCTGGAGACACCAAGAGCCCGATGTACGTCACAGCGGTGAGCAAGCTCCTCTTCCGCATAGTGCCCGCCTACCTTCTCGGTTTCGGCTTTTCAATAGGTCCGCTTCACTTCAGGGGATTGGGTGTCGTCGCGGCATGGATAGCAATGAGCCTTGAGACCTTTACCAGCGCCCTCTTCTACTGGCTGATATTCAGGAAAGGAAAGTGGAAGTACGTGAAAGTTTGAGGGCGTGGCGAAAGCTGGAAAAACGGCAGAAAAGCTGGTTTCGCCCCTACAGTGCCGAGACGTGGAAGACGGCCTCCATCAGCCTTCCGAAGAGGTAACTCAGGAAAGCCGCGCCGAGGCCAGTTGACACCATCTCAAAGGCCTTCTTTTTCACCGAGATGCCCGAGAGGAGCGCTATGATCGAGGCAACCACCCCCAGCACCGTGCCGGCAAGAACCACCGAGAGCGCCAGAGCCGTCAGTGAGCTCGACGCTATGAAGTAGGGGCTCACTGGGAAGGCGACCCCGATGAGGTAAGAGAGCCCAGTGTAGAGCGCAGCTCTCACTTCGTTCTCCTCGGTTTCGGGGAGTAAGAGCCTCTTTACTGCCTCCGGTCTTTCCCTGAGCTTTTCGGCTATCTCCTTTGCTATCTCCTCGGGCAGGCCTCCTTCCCTAAGCCGGTCGGTCAGCTCCTCAAGGGCCTTTTCCGGGGAGACCTCGAAGAGGGCCTCCATCCTTGAGCGCACCGATTCTTTGACCTGCCTCTGGGAGCGCACGGAAATGAAGGCACCGATGGCCATTGACAGCGCCCCTGCGATGCCGACGACGAGTCCGCTGACACCCACCAGGGTTGGCCTCGTTGGATAAACAGCTGACAGACCCGTGACGGCTCCGAGTAGCTCAACAAGGCCGTCGTTCATCCCGAGGATGAGGTCCCTTATGTGCTCGACGTGGAACCTCTTCTCCTCCTCCCTGAAGAACTTCTCGTGCTCTATCTCGTCGAGGATAACCCGCCTGAGTATCCGGACTTCTTCCTCGTCTAACTGTCCGGAGAACTCCCTGAGAAACTGGAAATATCGCTCTATGGCGCTGTTTTCGCCCATCTCAAGGAGGGAAGCAACGACTCCCACCCCAAGAACCCTTCGAAGGAGCTTGACGCCGAGGAGAGTTACCCCGCTGACCTTTGGTTTTGGTGGCTTCCTTCCCCTCTTCTCAAGAACACTCCTCCAGAACTCTGCGTGCCTCCTTTCAAGCTCCGCCAGCCTTTCAAGTTCTCTTTTTATTCTCTCGTCCCTTTCTCCCCTGGCGAGCTCCTCGTAGAGGGTCGCGTCGGCCCATTCGTTAATGTAAAACCTCTCAACGAGCCTGAGGGCATCCACCTTAACCACCCCTCATAGCGTTCAGGACTTCCTCAAAGGGAGCGTCCGTCTTTATGGCCGTCGGGGAAAAGTGGGTCCTCGTTGCCCTGTAGCCGAGCCCCCTGAGCTTCTCGATTACCTCTCCAATCTTCCTTACCTCAAGGCCGTTCTTCCTCGCCAGTGCATGGGTGTCGTAGTGGAATGGGACGTCGAGCTCCTCCGCTAGGAGTTCAAGGAATGGGATGGTCTTTCTGTGTCCGAGGGTATGGTTTCTCGCTTCCTTTAGGATTTTCTCAACCACTTCGACGTCCTTTAGAGGGCCGAGCCACATCGGGCCGTGGGCCCCGGGTTTCGCCGGTAGGAACTCCAGGGAGTACTCGAACTTTCCCCTTTCGTCCTGCCACAGGTAGCCGAGCCTGGCTAGGCTCTCCTCGGCCTTTCTGGCACCGCTCTTCAGCCGGAGGAAAGCTCTGAAGTAGTGGTCGCGGTAGTAGGCGAGTAAAACATCAACGCCGAGGTCGTACTTGGCCGCGTACCTGGCGACCGTCCCTATGAGTATCCTCAGCCCCGCTTCGTGGCACAGCTCACCCCTTATCGGCTCCGCAAGGTAGTTTTTCCTGCAGGCCCTCCTGTAGGCGCCGCAGAGGACCCCCGTATCGGTTGCGGTGAGGGCTAAAATCCCCCTCCGCCTGACGCTCCTCAAGGCCGTGTCGAGGAACTCCATAGGTGAGCCAAAGGGGTCAAGGTCAAGGAGGTCAAAGTAGCGGAACTTCTCGGCCATCAGAAGGTTGGCATCCCCGAGGTTCGCTATTACCTCCTTCTCCCCCCGGAGAAAGGCCCGCTTTCCCCTCTCCTCAAGGCTTCCACTGAAGTTCAGGGCGATGTTCCTCTTCATCAGCTCGAAGGCCCTCTCGTTTATGTCGTTGAGCCATACTTCCTCTGCCGGGCTTTCGAGGGCGTACCTGATGCCCCTTATCCCGGTCGCGGAGAGGGCGTCGAGAACCCTCTTCGGCGAAGTTACCCTCGCCAAGAGGACGCTTATGTCCCTGTTAAGGGCCATCACGGGGTTGTAGAAGACCGGCGCGTCGTAAATCCTCTCCGCCTTTGGAACCAAAATCCTCGCAAGTCCCTCCCTTACCTCTACAAGCTCCATTCTCCCACCGAGAAAAGAAAGGGCTGGAGCCTTAAAGGGTTTTAGATTATCTCGACGATGTCCCCGAGGGCCTGTCCGGGCAGGCCCGGGTTGAAGTAGGCCTTGACCTCTCCCCGGTTCCCGTGGGTCTTGATGACCTTTCCGACCATTTTCCTGCCCGTTGGGGTTTTCCAGATGACCTTCCTGCCTATGAGGCTTGAGGCACTTCCCCTGTCCTCGATTCCGAGGGGCTTGAGAATCATCCGGTGGTTGTCCTGGTGCTCGTGAGAACCCGCGTAGGAGAGGACGACCGCCTTTACTCTGGCCATCGCCCTCACCCGGATTAAGGTCTCGGCTCCGATTTTTAAGCTTTATCCAGGAACTCACTCAGGCCGTCGTCTATCTCAAGGACGTCCCTTATTGATCTAATCTTTATGAAGTTCTGCCTCTCGAAGAGCAGGGCAACATCGCTCTTGTAGGGAGAAGCCTTCTGAACCAGAAGGGTATTCTCATCGAGGATGTAGGTGAACCTCGCAGGGCTGTCATCAACCCACACAAAGGGCTCTTCAGGATAGAGCTCCCTCAGCGTCTGGAACTTCACCAGCATGTCCTTGGTTCCCTTGAAGGTTATGACTTCATCAAACTCCTCGTACCAGTTGGTCTTTTTCATGAAGATGACCTTTCCCCCGGGGTAGGTATGCTCCCCGGAGAAGCTTATTACCCTCCTTCCTCGCTTCCTGAGTTCCCTGACGACCTGCCGAGCGAAGGGAAAGTCCTTGATGTATTTGGGCATGAGCTTGTAGTACTCATGTATCGTGCCCTGTGCCACGAGCTCGTGGATTACGCCGAGATGCTGGTAGGTCAGCTTTCCCTTAATGAAGAGGAACAATGCTTTGTAGTACTCGTCGTATAGGTCGCTCTCTATTACAGCTGGAATTGTCTTCTCAATGGCGAGCCTCAAAGCCTTCTCAACGGCCCCGGTGCTGTCGACGAGCGTTCCGTCGAAGTCGAAGAGATAGACCGTCATCTCGGGCACCGTTATTCCTTGGTGACCCCTCTTTATATCCCTTCCGAAACCGTTTTATCCAAAGGGGAATACTGCCTCCGGTGATAGAGATGAGAATCGAAAAACTCAGAGAGTTCATAGCCGGGAAGGAACTCGACGGAATTTTGATAACCCACAGGCCAAACCTCTATTACTTCACGGGCTCTTCCCCGGTTCTCGGTGGCTACCTCGTTGTAACGCCGGATGAGGCAGTTTTCCTAGTTCCGGAGCTGGAATACGAAGAGGCAAGAGAGACATCAAAGGTGCCCGTTGAGAAGTTCAAAACCGGAAAGGAACTCTACGAGAGACTTTCGTCCTTCAAACTCAGGAAACTCGGCATCGAGGGAAGAACGAGCTTTTCTACAATAAAGACGCTGAAGGAGAAGGCCAGCGTTGAGGACTTCACGGCGGTTGATGACGTCATCAAGGAGCTCCGCATCATCAAAACTCCCGAAGAGCTTGAGGTTATTGAGAGGGCCTGCAGGATAGCCGACCAGGCGATGATGGTCGCTTTAGAGGAGATAAGCGAAGGCAGGCGCGAGAGGGAGATAGCGGCAAAGATGGAGTACGCAATGAAGATGAACGGCGCTGAAAAGCCAGCCTTCGACACGATAATAGCTAGCGGCTGGCGCTCGGCTTTGCCCCATGGGATAGCGAGCGACAAGAGGATAGAGCGGGGGGATTTGGTTGTTATCGACGAGGGCGCTCTCTACGGACACTACAACTCGGACATGACGAGAACCATCGTTGTCGGTTCGCCAAACGAGAAGCAGAAGGAAATCTACGAGATTGTTTTAGAGGCCCAGAGGAAGGGCGTTGAGGAAGCAAGGCCAGGCATTACCGCCAAAGAGCTCGACACCCTCGTGAGAGACGTCATAGCGGAGTACGGCTACGGCGACTACTTCATCCACTCAACCGGTCACGGAGTCGGCCTTGAGATACACGAGTGGCCAAGGGTGAGCCAGCAGGACGAGACCGTTCTAAAGCCCGGCATGGTGATAACGGTCGAGCCGGGCATCTACATCCCCAAGTTCGGTGGAGTTCGCATAGAGGACACCATCGTCATCACCGAGAAAGGTGCCAGAAGGCTCACCAAGACCGAGAGGGAGCTCATCTGACTACTGTTTTTCACTTTAGAGAGTGAGAATGAAGGGCTCCAAAAATTTTATGAGGTGGTTTGAATAAAAAACAGCGGGGAGTGTCATGGAGAACGTCGAACAGGTCATTCTTCAGGAACTGAGGGAAATCAAGGAAGAACTCAGGGTACTGAACTCCAAGATTGACAATTTCGCTGGATACTTTGATGTGGACAAGAAGGAACTGCAGGAGCTTCTAGAGGAGCTGGAAGAGACCAAGAGGAATGGGGTTCGCCTAGAGGAGATCCTCGATGAGCTATGAGGTAGTGCTATCCCGGAAAAGCCTGAAATTTTTGAGAAACCTATCTCCTAAAGACAGGGCGAGGATAAAGGAATCCCTGCTCAAACTTAGGGAGAACCCGTGGTCAATGCAATACAAAAAATTGAAAGGGTATCCTTTCTATCGAATTCGAGTTGGGGATTACAGAGTTATCTACAGTGTTGATGAAACTTCCAAGACAGTCTATGTGATCAGAATAGGCCGTAGAGGAAACGTTTACAAAGACCTCTGAGGTGATATCATGCAGATAATCGAGGAGAAGCCCAAGGAGGGCAAGGTAAAGGTAAAAGCCGAGACGCTCGATGACCTCTGGCACCTCTACCACATAATCGACCCCGGCGATGTAGTTTACGCCAAAACCCTCCGCAAGCAGGCCCAGAGGAGCGATTCTCTGAGGGCCGAGAAGGTTGAGGTAATTCCGGTTTTCCTCGGCGTTAAAGCGGAAAAGATAAACTTCCACAAGTTCGCGAATCAGGTGCGCGTTACAGGACCAATCGTTTACGCGAGCAGGGAGGACGTTCCCCTCGGAAAATACCACACGATAACCATCGAGGAGGGAACTGTCGTTACCATTCAAAAGCCCCGCTGGAAGGAGCACCACATTGAAAGGCTGAAGGAAGCCGTCGAGGCCTCGAAGCGCGCGAGGGTGATGATAGTCGTCATCGATGAGGGCGAGGCTGATATGGCCCTCGTGAGGGAGTACGGCGTTGAGATTCTCAACAGCATACGCTACAACCTCGGCGGGAAGCGCTACAATACCGACCGCGAGAGTGAAGAAAAGCGGTTCTTCCACGACGTTGCAAAGACCATGGAGGAGGTCATGAGGCGCGAGAAGGTCGAGAAGGCCATCGTTGCCGGCCCCGGCTTCGTAAAGGAGGACTTCTACAAGTTCCTGAAGGAGAATTATCCGGAGCTTGCCAAAAGGGTCGTCATAGAGGACACGAGCGTGACGGGAAGAACGGGAATCTACGAGGTCATAAAGCGCGGAACGGTGGAGAGGGTCTACCACGAGAACAGGGTTGCCAAGGAAATTCAGCTGGTCGAGAAGGTGCTTGAGAACATAGCTAAAAACAACGGCTTGGTTGCCTATGGTCTTCGGGAGGTGGAGGAAGCGGTTAACTACGGGGCCGTCGAGACGCTTTTGGTGCTCGATGAGCTCCTCAAAGGAGAGCACAGGGAGAAGATCGAGGAGCTGATGGACGCGGTGAGGTATTCGCGCGGTGAAGTGGTGGTTGTCAGCTCTGAACATGAGGGCGGTGAAAAGCTCAAGGCCTTAGGCGGTTTGGCGGCCCTGCTGAGGTTCAGGGTGAGGTGAGCTTTCTTTTTACAAACTCTAAGGCAAACTCCGCGAGTTTTATTGCGTTCTCCGCCTCTTCTCGGTTTGGCTCGTGAAGTGTTGGGTATCTGGCCTCCACAGCGTAGGCGGTTAGGATATCAACGTCTTCGTTGAACAGTTTCGTGAAGTCAGGATCAACATCAGAACACAGGATTATAAGTTCACCAATGTCATGGGTTCGCTTAATAGGCCTCCCTCTGGCGACCAAAAACGCCTTCAACGCTTTCTCTGCACACTGCTGGGCGTGGAATGAAGCAAAGTCATAGTACCCAAGTTCCAAACTGTGTTTTGCCAGCACTAAGTCTTTCTTGGCTTTGTTTAACCACTCTCTGAAGCTCAAACCCTGAGGCCATCCCTCAGCGCGTAGTAGTAGACGAATCCCCTGTCTTCCTTCACCTTCTCAAGTTCACCCTTCGAGATGAAGAGGATATCCGCCTTTACCCCTTTGAAGAGAAGCTCCCTGTGGATGAGTTTGTACGCTTCAAGCTCGGTTTTCCTTGACACGGGCTCCGAGAGAACAACTAAAACGTCCCAATCGCTGTCTTTCCTGAAGTCACCCCGCGCCCTCGAGCCAAAGAGGATTATCTCATCCACCTTAAGTCCGAGCTTCTTGGAAACTTTTTCAATAGTTGCTTTGATAACCTTAAGGCTCATGATACTTGGGTTAAATCCCACTCTATTTATTCCTTTCTGCACCCTTCGGCTTCCTCCGGAAGGTTTATTACCCGTTGGAGCGTATTTTCGCACATGAGCGAGATAGTCGTTAAGGTTCCGGAGGGAGTTGATGAAACGCTCGCCCGAGTCGCTATAGAGAGGTTACTTCGGCGATTGAAAGTCGCCAACGAAACCTTCGGGGCTGTCAAGCCGAGGAAAAAGTCCAGTAAGCTTGTTTCCGAGGCCGATGACGTATGGACCGTGTGATGCTCGATTCGAACGTTATACTAAAGCATCTCTTCGGCGAACACAGCATCTCAAGGCTCCTCGCCCTTACCGAACCCTACTATAACGATATTGTTTATTCCGAAGTTCTCTACTTGCTTATCAGGAACGAAACCGGTGAAAGGCCTTTTACACTCAAGAGAAGACCGGAGCTCGTTAGGAGATCCTCTGGAGCTTTGACACCAGCTCTCAGGCTGTTCAAAGTTCTGAACTACTCTCCCACAACCGAGCACACATTATGGGAAGCCGAAAGACTAATCCAACGCTACGGCCTACTTCCCGGTGATGCTATAATAGATGCTATAATACTGGCTAATTGTATGGAAACTGGATTAGACGCGCTCTTAACGTGGGATTCAGACCTCCTTAAGTGGGGAAATAAAGTTTCGAAGTGC